>JANXLS010000516.1 GCA_025355035.1 Planctomycetota bacterium
GTTCTTAACAATTTTAATACGCCTAAACTTCAAACTTTGGAAACCTATCCTCGCGGATCGTTTTCCATCTAGGATGCTCAGATTTTATTTTTCTTCAAAATATTTCAAGCGCAAGTTGAACGAAAAATGAAACGTCAGACACCGCATAATTTTCTGTAATCGTTGACCATGCGTTCGATGCTGAAATAGGTTTCAACACGCGTTCTTCCGGCTGTACCAAAGGCGCTGCGACGCTCCGGCTCGTGGGCAAGTGCGACGAGCGCGTCGGCAAACGCTTGGGAATTCGCGCGGGGGACAAGGCATCCGGTGACACCGTCCTCGACTTGTTCTGAGGCGCCGCCGTGATCGGTGGCGATGACCGGCAGTCCGGCAGCCATGGCTTCAAGCGACGCGTTGGGACAGCCGGCGGGTTCGGAGATCATGGCGAAAAGATCGAGACTGGCGAGGAATTGTTGGGCGTCGTTGACTTCGCCGACCCACTCGATGTTCAGTCCTGCTCCGAGATTCTTCAGCTCTTGCGCGTAAGCGTCACCCCCGGCTTCGGGGCGTCCCGCGATTTTAAGAACGTGCGGCGGCAAATGGGGTGCGGCGAGACGCAGGGCGTGAATGAGCTCCTCGAGCTTTTTTTGCGGGGAAAGGCGCGCGCAGGTTCCGATCGCAAATAGGCCGTCGGGACCCGCGTATTTTTTCCCGCCGTCATTTTCAGACAGTGTGCTTTTCAACGGCAACCCGTTCGGAATCACGTGAGGCTTGATGCCTAAATCCGTTTCCGAGCGTTCAGCTTCCTGATGATACTTGACGACCATTCCGTCGAGACGCGTGCCGTAATCTTCCGGGCACCGGTACGGCAGGCCGGGGCGCGGTTTCGTGAAATAGAGATTGAGCGAATCGAAGAACATTTCGCCGGGGCTGACGTCGAAGATCGGGATATCGACCAGGGCGTCGGCGAGAAGGAGTTTGTGCTCGGCGATGACATTCCAAAAAAGAATGGCATGGGGCGGATCGGTGTCGATGCGCTCAAGGATCTGCATGACCGCATTAAGCGGATCAACTGATCGCGGTTCGGGGATGAAGACGAAAATTTCGGCCGCACGCAGGGCGCTGAGGCCGGGCGTTGGATGGTCTTCTCGTTCTTGAAGAACGGCGGCGCGGACGGGAATGGACTTGGATTGCAATCCCAGCAGCAATCGACGCGCGCTGGATTGCGCCCCGCCTGTGGTGAAGTTGTTAGCGATCAGCCATACACCTCGACAGCGACGGTTGCCGCGTGCGCGTTCAATCGCGCGCGGGTAAAACGATGCGTAACGTTCAGCCATGCAGTGGAGCGTGAAACTCGAGCGCTTTCCGGCGGATGCGTGCGGATTTCGTTCTTCGATGTCGGCGAGTTTTGAGGCGATCCATTCGGGCGATGCGTTCAGCGGAATAACGGTGATAGCGGGATTTTCCGGGGCGATTTCTGCTGTGCCGCCCGCGTCGGTGGCAACGACCGCGCACCCGGCAGCGAGCGCTTCAAGATGAGCCAGGCTGAGCCCTTCCCATTCGCTGACGGAGACGAGGGCGTCGCTGGCCCATAATAAGGAGGCGACGTTTTCGGCCGGTCCGATCAAGCGAACGGATTTGCCGAGATTCAACCGCGCAATTTCAGCTCGGAGTGCGAGCTCGCAGGTTTGCGCTTCGTCGTTGGTTCGCGAGGCTTCGCCGGCGACGATCAGTTTTGCTTCGCGAATGATGCCGCGTTTACGAAACTCGTTTTGAAGCGCGTCGAGCACGGCGGGCAGGCGCTCAAGCCGTTTTTGTGGACGTGGATTGGCGAGGGACAGTAGAACAAAATCGTTGGGACCGAATTGGAGTTTTGTTCGCACGTCGTGTGCGTTCAAAGCACTATCAGTCAAGCGTTCGAATGCTCCGGCGTCGATTCCGTTCCAAATGGTTCGGACGGGAACATTGAGGTTCGCGGCAATGACGTCGCGTTCGACGGCCTTGGAACAGGCGACGAGCATCGTGGCCGGAAGCTTTGATCCAACCGATGCGAAATCGGCCGGCCAGCCTTGCTTGGAATTGTGAACAGTTGCGATGACGGGCAAGCCGGATTCTTCGACGATCGCCATGTCGCTGGCGGAGAGCAAGTGGGCGTGGACGGCATCGCATCCGAGCGAAATAGCGCGGGTTCCAAAGTTGCGAATGTGTTCGGCGCGATTTCGGCCTGGCGTAAAATCGATCAGGTCTTCTGGCGGTTCGAACGCGGCGCGGGTGGGCGAGCCGAGCGCGAAGAAGAGCGGACGCACTCCGCAGGTCGGCAGTTCGCGCGTGAGATCGAGGGCGATGCGCTCGGCACCACCACGTTGCAAGCTCGTAGAGGCTTGCGCGATTCGCAATGCTGGATCGTCGACGATGTCCAAATGCGGGAGCCGAACGCAGCGCGGTGACATCGCATCGAGCGTCGCTCGAAGTGCCGCGTCGAGAGCGATTTTATCGGCCACACGACGGCCCAGTTCATGCGCCATCCGCACATCCAAAAGCACGCTTCCGATGCGTGGGGCGCGTTCGTGGAATCGCTCAACGCTTGAAAAATCACCGCCGGTTTCGGATTGGAGCTGCTCCCAATCCGCGCATTCGCGGCGGAGTTCTGAATATTCCCGGCGCAAGATTTCATTCAGAACTTTGTTGGTTCGAGGCGTTTTTTCGGAATGATAAATCGACACCGATCCAAATCCGCAGAGCGCCTTTGGGGTCGGTGCCGGATGAGGGAGATACCAATGCGACAGTTCGCGCGGAAGCGTCCCGGCACGAAGGAGCCAGAGCGGAGTTTCAGTCTCTATCAACCTTTTCGCGAGATCGAGGAAACATCCGTCCGTTGTGTCCTCGACATTTTTGAAACGGCGTTTCAAATGTCGACACGTCCGCCCGGCGCGGTACCGTGCGCCTGGAACTCCACCGACGACGAGGATGTTGACGCGTTCGAAATCGGCGCTCGGAATCATGGTCGCTGGGCGATCGCTCCGAGTCTATTAATAAGCGGACGGGTAATCCGCGTTTGTCGTTTGCCCCATGCTTGGCGCAACGGGGCTGGAATCCTGGACAACGTCATAGTTCCCCTGCGGATTGCCGGGGATGAGAGTCGGATCGCCGTCGTAATTGCGTTCGTCACGCGAACCTTCGGGAACGACATCGACGACTTGAACGTCAGCGGGCTGCGTACCCACGTAGACGTAATGCCCCTGCGGGCCGGGTTGATAGGGAACGCAGCGCGTGACCCATCCGCCGGGGCCGCGATAGCGGTAATGGACCATCGCGCCCGGCGAAAGTAAATTGTTGAAAATGTAGAACCCGTCGTCCGTGACGTTCGAGATCAAGTTGCCGTATTGCCCAACGCGGCTGCTGACGGCTGGAAAATTCGATGACGGCATTGGGCGGTCGGTGAAGCGCGCGGTGTCGATCGGCTTCTTGGCGAAGAGCAGGCGATACGCGAGATAGCCAAGTCCGATGAAGACCACAAAACAGCAACACAGTCCACTCAACGCGCCGGCGAGGGGAGTAAAATCACCACCATTGTTCACGCTTAATCTCCTGGTTCAATGACGATTCGAAAACCATTGTCCGCGTTTCGGCTGCGCGCGTCGTTGCGGTACCGCGCGGCGGAGCGGCAACTTCGCGCTTCCTTCCAAAACGAACCGCCGCGCAGCACGCGTCGCGGACGGCCTTCGACGGACTCCGCGGCAGCGTCATCGTTCGAGGAATCGCTGTAAGGGCCATAGTTGTCGCGACACCATTGGTATACGCCTCCGCACATGTCGAAGAGTCCAAAATCGTTGGGCTTCTTTGCGCCGACAGGATGCGTTGCGCCTTCAGCGTTTTTGACGAACCACGCGATTTCCTCGGCGTCTTCGTCTTTCTCGCCGTTGTAGAATCGCGTTTCGGAATTCGCGCGGCAAGCGTATTCCCACTGCGCTTCGGTCGGGAGCTTTATTTTTTTTCCGGACTTTTTTGCAAGCCAATCGCAAAATGCAACGGCGTCAAACCACGAGACGAGGACGGCGGGATGCGCGTTCGTTTGTTTGAATCCTGGATTTCGCCACGTGTATTCTTTCTTCTGGACGAGCGTTTTTCCGTCGAATCCAAATCCGCCCGACGGGCCTGTTTCGGCTTCGGTGCGGTAGTTTGTTTCTTCAACGAAGCGAGCGAATTGCCCGACCGTGATTGGGTATTTGGACATCTGAAATCCGCGCTTGATGCGGACTTCGTGACGATTCTCGTCGGCATTGCGCCCGGCTTCTGAAGCGGCCGAACCCATCTTCAATGTGCCGCTTGGAATTGCGACGCATTGCAGCGAAACGTCGGCACCGAGATCAAGCGTCATCGGTGCGTCGGCTTCGGCAGCCGACGACGCGCAAGCCGCGAGAATAAAGAACGCCACTGGGAGCAGGAGTGCCCTCCGCAGTGGCGTCGCGTTTTTATTCGTTTTCTCGATCATGGTGCTCCGCAAAACGTTTTACTTGGCCAATGACGCTGACCCCGATTTGCCGGTGGTGGCGGTATACGTGATGTTCTTCGTTGCTGCATACTCAATCTTATTGAAGTAAAGATTGAAATTCAACGGCAACGTTAATTTGGACACGGTTTGATTGGTCAATTTTGCGTTCGCCAATTGTGCCGCGAACGTACCCTTCGACAGCACCACGCTGAAACTCGAGACGCCGGATTTCGGTTTCCCGATCGTCAGGCCTTTCGGCGTAGATTTGCCCGACGCATCGAACGTGAAGACTTGGATCACGCCGGATTTTCCATTCACGTCGCCCATTTCGGCGATGACTTGCGTTCCGGCCGGAATCGTCACCAGCGGATTGGGAATCGTCCCGCCGAAGCTGACGGAATCCATGAGGGTCGTCTTCGCGAAATTCAGTTTCACGCTGGTTTTCGTGACGGTCAGCGGCTGAGTGGCACCTGCGCCTTGGCCGCCGAACGGCGTGCTTGTTGCGTCGTTCGGATTCGTACCGGCAGCGGCTTCAATGTCGTTTGTGAAACCGTCGCCGTCGAGGTCATTGATGTCGGCAATGG
>JANXLS010000518.1 GCA_025355035.1 Planctomycetota bacterium
AATCTGCAGGCCGCCGCGGGCCTGCTTGATTTTGATCCGGATCGAATTGGTGTTCAAAAGCCCCGCGAGAACCTGGAAATTCGGCCACGGATTTTTGTCGTCGTTCTGCCATTGAAGCTGCGACATTTTATACGGCATTTCAAGGAATTGCTTGGCGTCGGCGTAAATGTTCAACAACGCGCTGGGATCGTAATCTTTGGTCGCGTAGTCGACGTACGACTGGCGAACGGCCATGCGTTTGTTTCCGCCTTCATTGAAAACAGCATCACCTGCGAGTTCAAGAATGTCATGCGATGTGCCGTAGGCAAGATAGTTTCCGCGGAGCCAGAAACCGCCGCTGTTTTCAGTGTCGTCTTCAGCGTACAGCGTTCCTGCGGCCAAAACACGTTTGAAGTACTTCGGATTGATCCCTTTGTTGGCTTTTTCAAGCGCCAATTCGATCACAGCGGGATCTTTGAGATACATCGCGAAGATGGCGGCCATCGGTACGCGTTCAGGGCCGGGCGTTACGTTCGGAGCTCCGGGGTTCGCAAGTTTACTGATGTCCACTTGCTCGGGAAAGAGTGCGAGGACCATGGGGCCGGATGCCTGTTCGAGCAGTAATTCGAGAGTAAACCCGGTGTGCAGCAGGCGATCGAGATGCGGTGTGGTGCGTTCAAGATCAGGCTTCTTACCTGCTTTTTTACCATTCACATCGGCTGGCGTTTTGAGGTCTTTTTTGTCGTCGAGCACATTGCCGCCGCCTGCAGCGAGCGCCTGTGCCGCGGGGGAGTTGCTCGACGGAGGACGTGGCGGCGCGACGGCGTCGTTCCCTTTCTGCGCGGTGCCGGTTGCGGCGAGGGCGTCGGGATTCACATCGACGTGAAGGGGCAGTCCGCCCAGCGCATCCAGCGCCATGAGCGCGGCGGCGAGGTCTTTGGAACTCGCTGCGGTATCGCCATTGAACGAGGCAACGAATGCGGCTTGGTACGGGATCATGTCGAGCGCTTGGGGTTGATTGGCTTGAAGCGGAGCGGTTGGCTTGACGGCCATGCGTTGCAGTACGGCCAGCAGACCTTTGTTCTTTGAATTGCCACCAGCCGATATCCGCGCGAATTCGTCGACTCCTTCAGCGTTGAACGTCAACGCGTCTTCAACAACTCCACCTTCAGCAAGCCCGGCGGTTTCGATCTTTTTGACGAGATCCTCGTCGAGAATCTGGTTCGCTTCGCCCAGCGCGCTCAGTCCGTCGGCGGCAAGCCGAAAATAGATGTCGGCGTTCGGACGTTGCGACTTCATGTCGCTTGTCAGAACGCTCAGGGGTTTCTGCGGTGGCTTGGTCAAATTGTCGAGAAAACTCTCTGTTCCTTTTACCGTCAATCCGTGGATGAAACGCTGCGCACCGAAGACGGTGCAGGCGTTGGCTTGTTCTTCGATCTGAAACTTCTTGTACTGGCGCTTCGTTTTGACGCCGTCGTTCATGCCGTCAAACATGTTTCGAATGTTCGCTTCAAGAGCCGGCATGTTTGGCGTTTCGAGCACGTATATAAGGGGGGGATCGATTTCGTGCGCCTCGACGGTGTCGGGGCCGGAGAGCGCGAAGAGCGCTCGACCGGTGGCGAGCTTCGGCAGCGCCATCATGGCATCGAAGACTTTGAGTTCACCCGGCAACATGGCCAGGCGATGGCCATTGATGAATTTCTTCGTTGATGGGTTTTCCCAGAATTTGGCGAGCGGTGTCACTTTGAAGCGATCGAAGGTCGATGCGGCATCGCGAACTTCGAGGTAAAGAATGGTGTCGGATGGCAGAATGTCCGCATAGCTTCCGAGTTTGACGCTCAGTTCGGCCAGTTTTCCGCCAAGGCGTTTGGCGCGGAAGGC
>JANXLS010000835.1 GCA_025355035.1 Planctomycetota bacterium
CATCGACATGGAAATCTCCGAGCACAAACGCAAGGTCGAACGCGAACTGAAATCGTACCTCGCGCGCGACAAGGCCAAGATCAATGTGCTGCCGGTCAGTTCGCTCGGCGTCGTGGAAATGACGCGCCAGCGCATCCGGCACAGCTTGAAGAAAACGCTCTTCGACCGCTGCCCGCACTGCTCGGGTTCCGGGCACATCAAGTCGCCGGAGTCCATCGGACTGGAAATGCTGCGCGAAATCAAGTCGCAGGTCCGGGACAAAACGATTCGCAAAGTCAAGGTGCTCTTGAATTCGCACGTGGCTTATGGGATACTAAACCAGTTCCGTAAAGAACTGGTTCGCATGGAAGAAGCCAACGGAATCACGATTGAGGTCTGTGGGGACCCAGGTGTCGCGTTGAGCCAGATGCAGGTGTCGATCGCCAAAGAAGGCGGCGACTGGGTTCTCAAGAAAGTAAGCGAGGTAGATGACTATGTACGCAATTCTTAATGATCGGGGCCGGCAACACAAAGTTTCGACCGGAGATCTTCTTCAACTCGACAAGCGCCAGGAAGAAGTCGGCGCGAAGATCACGTTTGACAACGTTCTTCTGGTCGGCGGCGAAGGCGGGTCGGTAAAGGTTGGCAATCCCAACGTCGCAGGCGCGACGGTTGTCGGCGAAGTGGTGGAGCACACCAAGGGCGAAAAGACGATCGCGCATCACCGCGTTCGCACGAACAGCTTGGGACGCCGCCGCGGTCACCGCACACAGTACACGGTGGTGAAGATCACGAGCATCGCCTAGAAATCGCGCGAGCGCCCATGAAAATTGGGAATTTTGAAAACGCGCCGCGATTAGCGGCGCGTTTCATTTGCGCGAAATTCGAGAATAGAAAACGCAAAACTCTATTTCGTCGCCTCCGATTGACATCTGGGTCTATGCCGCTAAAACAATAAGCTCGAACCGTGCCTCGAGGCCTTTAATATGACACCGCCCATTGCCGAAATTGTCGTGACCAGCCCGGACGGACACACCTCGCATTACCCGCTGACCGACGCCGTTGTGATTGGCCGTCATCCGGAATGCCAGGTCGTGCTCGGCGATCCGATGTCGTCACGCCGGCATTGCCGCATCGAACGTTCGCCGGAGGGCGGGTTCTTTGTCTTCGATAATGGGTCCGCCAACGGCACGCTGCTGAACAGCCTGCCCCTGAAGGATCGCGCGGCCATGCACAACGGCGACACGATTCAGATCGGTTCAACGCTCCTGGTTTTGCGCGTCGAAGTTAAAGCCGGGCAGAGCAACTCGAGGCGTTTTGAACAGACGAAGTCTGACATGACGATCGTCAATCTCATTGATGAAAGCGATGAGGACAACCAGCCATCGGTCAATTGCAGCAAGAAGGTGGATGCGCGGCTGGTCTCGGATGAAGAACGCAACACGCGGGACGTCAATCAGCTTCAACAGATCACGAAGCGATTGGAATTACTGATCGCCGTCGGACAGGCGATGGGCGCGTCGCTCGATCCGCACAAATTGCTCGACAAAAGCCTCGAAAAGTTATTCGAAGTCTTCCCGCATGCAGACCGCGGAATCGTTGTACTGTACGGCCCGGACGGCTCCGAACCGTCACAGCTTACATCCGAAAAAGAATCGGGCGGTACGCTGGATCGCCGCAAGGGCGCGATCACGAAAGTTCGGCTGCGAAACGAAGGCGGTGCCGGCGACAATGAAGTCAAGCTGTCGCGAACCGTCATGAAAAAAGTCCGCACGGAACGCAAGGCATTCGTTTTTGACGACAGCGCCGGGGGCGGTGCCGGGATGTCGATCGCCAAATTTGAAATCAAGTCGCTGATGTGCGCGCCGCTGATCACTGACAAGGACGATATCGGATTCATCCAGGTCGAATCGAAGAATCTGATGAACCCGTTCCGCCTGCCGGATCTCGACATTCTCTCGGCCGTCGCCGGGCAGATCGCCGTCGTGATCCGCAACGCCGAACTGGCGCTCAGCGCTGCGGCAGCCGCGGCCCAACGCGAAAATTTGTCACGCTTCCTCTCGCCGCAACTGGTCGAAGAAGTGCTGAACGAAAAGCAGAGCATCGAACTGGGCGGCATCGAAAAGAAGGGGACGATTTTCTTCTCGGACATTGTCGGCTTCACAAAAATCGCAAGCAAGATGAAACCCCAGCACGTCGTCGCGGTGCTGAACCGGTATTTCACGGTGATGCAGAACATCATCTTCAAGCGCGGCGGATCGATCGACAAATGCGCCGGCGACAACATCATGGCGCATTGGGGCATGCTGGGTAATTTGCCGTTCTGCGCGGAAAGTGGCGTCACCGCCGCGGTCGAAATGCAGATCGCGCTGTTCACCTTCAATCGCAACGAAATGCTGCGCGAGCGCGAAGAAGGTTTCACGCCGGTTGTGCTGGGACACGGCATTGGATTGAACACCGGAATGGTGTGCGCGGGGAATATCGGGTCCGAGCGCAAAATTGAATTCACGGTCATCGGAGACGCGGTGAATCTGAGCGCGCGCATCGAAGCGATGGCCGGGCGTGAGCAGACGTTTATTGGCGAACCCACGTGGGAGGATGTGAAGTCGCGCGCGTTTGCATTCCGCATGCCGGATTGCCCCGCCAAAAACGTCGCGCATCTGCTGCCGGTATTCTCTGTGCGAGGAATTGTGCCGCCGCCCGAAAAAGGCGCGACGGAAAACCCGACGGAATGGCACATTTCGGACATGCTTCTGTGTCTGCCGTGCAATTTGATTGTGGAAGGCGGTGAAAAAATCAGCGCGGTGGTGGTCAGCATCGTGCCGAGCGCAACGGAAGCAACACACGCGAAGATCGAACTGCATGTTGGACGGTATATCAAGCAGGGCGAATCGGTGAAACTCGAATGGGATCTGCTTGAAAAGAAATCGTTCCCGGGCTTCGACGGCAGCGTGGAAGCGAGTTTCCCGATTGGCGGAAGCACGCAATTCAATCCGACAGCGTCGACCATCGCGCGCGGTAGGACGGCAATTATTTTAGGCCGATTGGAACCTGGGATGATGGTGCTGAAGACCACCAATCTGCCGCAGGAAGTCGCCGCCATTCGCCCGGGCGCGTTGATCCCCTGTGACCTCAAGAGCCACGAAGACATCATCCGCGTGTAATTTTTCGTACGAAGTGAAGTGACGTAAAAGCCTGTAAAATAATAAACTGAAGAAGTCCGCCGCGTATTTCGGCCTGGGTCGAGGCGGACGCGAAGGAAGATATACGAGTGTATCTCTGACTGAGCGTTCAACGAAGAGCCAGGCCGAAAGACGCAAGCAATTCTTCAGT
>JANXLS010000655.1 GCA_025355035.1 Planctomycetota bacterium
CGCGCTGAGCGTCCTGCACGGGCAGCGTGAATGCGTCGATTTCGTCGCGCGTCGGTGTGCGGTATTTCAGCAGCACCGCTGTGACGCCCAGCGTGTTCAGCCACTCGCAAACCTGCGTTCCTTCGTGCGTGTACGAGAGAAACATGTAGCCGCCGCCGGGCGCGACGATCATTGCGGCCCCGTTGGGCTTCTCGGCTTTGTAAATGGTGATCGTCGGTTCAGTGACATCGGTAACGCGATTGGGTTGTGGGCCGCCATACGACTTGATGAGCTTCTCCGTCGCTTCCGATTTCGGAACCATCGGCGTCGGCGGGCCATCCGGCCAAAGCTTGATCGTGACAGGCTCGGACGCGAGTGTTGTAACGGCAATCAATAGAATCGTGGCGAACATCGAGACGCGAATTCGCATGGGCAATTCCTAAAAAATGAAAAGTATCAAAGCCAGTTGCTTCGACTACACCAGCAACTTTTCCGGGAAGGCGGCTTTCCAATCTGCGCCGGGGTTATCGCAAATCGTTAAAACTTCTGCGCGAATGCGACCGTGCTGAATGCTCCGTTCGGATGTATTAAGGATATACTGCAGCGCGATGTCGCGCCTTTTCATTTTCGGAGCAATTGACATGCGATGTTTAGTGCTGTTCCTGACTGTGATGTGCCTGACTTCGTTAGGCGCGGAGTTGCGCATCCCGGCCTTTACGGCCTACCTCGATCCTGATTGGCGCGGAGCGAATGTGAACGGAAAGACCGGTATCACCGGCTGGACGAATCCGAAGAATACCGTGTCATGGTTCGGCGAAATCAAAACGCTCGGAAACGTCAACGCGTCGATTGCGCTGACACTTCCGAAGGACGCGAAGTCGTCGCTACGTCTGACGGTCGGAGATAAATCCTACGAAGCGAATGCCGTTGGAACGGGTGAAATCGCGACGCTCGGGTTCGGCGAGTTCAACATAAAAGAAGCGGGATATGTCCGATTTCAACTCACATCGTTGAACGCAGCAGGACACAATGCCGGGAATCTCGACGCGTTGATTCTAGACGGCCCGGCCGCAGAGGGTGCTCACTTCAACATGCTGTCCCGGCGCAATGCCGCGTCGGTGCATCTTGCGTATAAGCAGCCGGACGACAAGCCCATTGCGATGTTTTACAACGAAGTGACGGGCGTCGAAGATCCGGTTGCAACGTACTACATGGCCTGCGGATTTTCGCGCGGCTATTTCGGAATGCAGGTCAATTCGCTCAAGGAACGCCGCATCATTTTCTCGGTGTGGGACAGCGGCGCGGGCGGTTCGGCGAACAATCAAAAAGATGTCAAAATCGAGGACCGCGTCCAGTTGATTACGAGGGGCGACGGCGTCGAAGCCAGCGTCTTTGGCGGCGAAGGCACCGGCGGCCATTCGCACTTCATTTACCCATGGAAAACGGGGAGCATCCAAAAATTCCTCGTCACTGCAAAGCCCGAAGGCACACACACCGACTACAGCGGCTACTGGTTTCATCCGGAGCAAAACAAGTGGTTGTTGCTGGCCACATTTCGCGCACCGAAAGACGGAAAATGGCTGCGCGGACTGTATTCGTTCAGCGAAGATTTCGACGGTTCGAGCGGACACGTTTTGCGCAAAGCGTTGTACGGGCCGCAGTGGGTTCAGACGTCGGACGGACAATGGCGCGAACAACTCACCGCAAGTTTCAGCCACGATGGAACGGGTAAAGCCGATCGCTTGGATCGTTTCATGGGCGTCGAAAATGGCCGCTTCTTCTTATCGCACGGCGGTTTCGTCAGTGGCTTCACAAAGTACGGTGAAGTCTTCACCCGGCCCGGAACAGAAAAACCGCCCGTGCTCGATCTGCCAGTCGTCACTCCCAAATAAACACGCAGCTTTTGAGTCGTCGGGGCTTCGATTCGTGTTGGGACTGATTTGGCTTTCAAGCTTCACTGAGACCCGCAATGAACGGCGCCTGAATCCGCCGCTCCCCGCACGAATTGACTATTTGACCGGTCCGGAAATCGTACCCGTCGTTGCTCCCTTTTTGTACTTGAACGACACCGGTGTCAGCGTCTCGTACGCGACGCCATCGAGCAGAATCCCGACCTGAATCTTCAGCGGCGATTTCACATTCGTCGTGTTCAGCCCTTCAGTGTTGAAGCCCGCCGCGACAAGGCCGAGCTTGGTGAACGTCGCAGTAATCGTCGCGCTATCGTTCGCCGTCGAAGTGCCACCCTTGCCGATTTTGAACGCCACTTTCAGAACCGACAGCCCGTTTTGATTCGTCGGCTTTCCGTTACCTTTCGCATCGACGTTGGCCGTTCCAATAATGTTGCCGATGCCGATCGACAGCGTATGCGTCGTACCCGCTTTCAGCCCTGGCGGCAGTCCGATTGTGCCGCTGAAAGAAACCGTGTCGCTGCCCGTCCCGCCGAAGACGAATTTTCCTTTCAGCGATTTCGTCGTTATCGACGAACTCGTCGGCAGCCCCGTCGCGTTGCTCGTCTCGCCGTTCTCGTTCGCGCCGATGACGATCGTCTTTCGCCCGTGCTGGTCGACCGCATTCGTAGCTGGATTCTTCACTTGCGTATCAACGATGTAAATCCCCGCCGTCGTGTATTTGTGAACAGGTTGATCGCCCATCGTCCCGCCGCTCGAATCGGGCGCGGCGGGATCGTTGAAGTGGGTCGAGATCACATCGCCCACCGCTGCGGTGACACCATCGATCCTGTATTGCAGCACACCGCCGTTGCTCGCCGGGACGCTGATTGAGATTCCATCAATTGGATTGGTCACGACGATTTTGTCGGTCGTCGAGATATTCGCGATACTCGTTCCGCCCGACGAAGGTGCAAGCACCGTCTGAACGAGCGTCTGCGTGGCCGACGTATTGCTATTTGGATCGCTTACCGTCAGCGTTAGCGTGTACGCCGAGCTGGGCGATGTGTACGCATAGCCCACATTGGTCGGCGGCGTCTGTGTCATCGTGCCTGTGGCGGGCGCGGAACCGTCGCCGAAATCCAGTGTGTAATTCAGCGTCGCTCCCGGCGCCCCAGTCGCGGCGAACGAGAACCCTATCGCCGCGCCCAGTAACCCCGGATTTCCTGACGAAGCAAACGACGTGATCGTCGGCGGCTGAATCGCCGTCGCCGTAAACGTCACGCTCGGCGTCGTCCCGGACTTCGCGCTCAGCGTATTTGCTCCCGGAGTGGTTCCGAGCTTCCAGCTTCCCAGCGTCGCGATGCCGTTCGTCGTCGTCGCCGCCCCACCCGTGATCGTTCCGCCGCCGGAGGCCACGCTGAAGTTGACCGCCGTTCCGTTTGAAACAAGATTGCCGAATTTGTCGACGACCTTCACCGACGGCGCAATGGCCACCGTCGAACCGATCTTCGCGATTTGATTGTCGCCCGATACAACGGCAATTGCGTTTGCGACATCGGCGTTGCCCGTGGCCGCGACTGTCGCGGCCGGCGCGGTTCCGCTCGTGACCGTCAGCGTGTTCGCCCCAGACGTCGTTCCCAACGTCCACGTTCCCAGCGTCGCTGCACCCGCGTTGGTCGTCGGCGCCGATCCCGTGACCGATCCGCCGCCGGTCGCAACAGCGAATGTCACCGTTGTCCCGTTTGCGACGGTATTGCCGAATTGATCTTTGACGATCGCCACCGGCAATGGCGCAATCGCGGTTCCTACTGTCGCGGATTTGTTGTTGTTGTTGATCGTGATCGTCGCTGGTACATCCGGCGTTCCCGTCGCGCTGATTGTCAGTGCCTGAGCCGGTCCGGACGTGACCGTCAGCGAATTGGGCCCGGCCGACGTGCCGAGTTTCCAACTTCCCAGCGTGGCGATTCCCGCCGTTGTCGTGGCCGTCCCGCCAACCACCGTTCCGCCACCCGTCGCGACCGTAAAGGTGACGGTCGTTCCGTCGGCGATGAGATTTCCGTTCGCGTCTTTGATTACAACCGACGGTGCGATTGCAACGTTTTTATTCACAGTCGCGCTCTGAGTTCCGCCCGCGTTCAGTGCAATGCTCGCCGGAGCAATGGCCGTCGCCGTTGCGATGAAGAGCAATGGCTGAAGCGACACACACGTCGCGCTGATCGAATTCGCGCCCGGCGTTGACCCCAGCGTCCAACTAGTCAGTGTCGCGACACCGCTCAACGTCGACGCGACTCCGCCCGAGATGGATCCGCCGCCGCTGACAACTTGGTACAACACGAGCGTCCCGTCCGGAACGAGATTTCCGTATTGATCTTTCACGATCGCCGCCGGCGCCACCGCCACATTCGTCCCGACTGTCGCCGATTGCGCATTGCCGGCGGTCGCGACGACACTCGCCGGGGCATCCGCAACGCCGGTCGCCGTGATCGTCAGTGCCGGGGCAGATGCGCACGTCACAGAAAGCGTATTCGTCCCAAGTATCTTTCCGAGCGTCCAGCTTCCCAGCGTTGCGATGCCGTTGGTCGTCAACGCGGTTCCGCCCGTGATCGTGCCTGCGCCGGATGTAATCGTGAAGGTAACCGTCGTTCCGTCGGCGGTCGGATTCCCCTGCTGATCTTTGACGAGAACGGACGGTGCCAGCGCTACTTTCGTGTTGACCGTCGCCGTCTGGGTGTCGCCCGTATTGATGACAATCGACGTCGGAGCCAGCGGCACCGCGACAGCATTGAACGTGACCGGCAGCAGCGCTCCCGTCGTCGCCGTCATCGTATTCGTCCCGGCCGCCGCGCCCAATTTCCATGTACCCAACGTGGCGATGCCGTTGATCGTCGAAGCGCTTCCGCCCGTGATCGATCCGCCGCCCGCCGTCACAGAGAACGTCGCGACCGTGCCGTCGGCAACCGTGTTCTTGTACTGATCTTTGATGATGACGCTCGGGGCAACGTTGACCGTCGAATTCACCGATGCCGCCTGATTGTTCCCGGCGTTGATCGCAATCGTCGCCGCCACGTCCGGCGTTCCCGTTCCCGTGACCGTCGCCGTTTGAGCGGCCAGACACGACACCGTCAACGTGTTCGCTCCCGCGGTTGTACCCAATTTCCAACTCCCCAACGTGGCCTGTCCGTTCGACGTCGTCGTCGTCGCGCCGGTTAGAATCCCGCTGCCCGTCGTGACGCTGAACGTCACCGCCGACCCATCCGTCACGACGTTCCCGAATCGATCCGTTACGCGGACAGATGGCGCGATCGCCAAACTCGTTCCCACTTTTGCACTTTGAGCGTTACCCGCTGTGACCGTGATCGTTGCAGGAACATCCACCGTTCCCGTCGCCGAAAAAAACACCGGTGAAGCGCCACCGCACACCGCCGACAACTGGTTCGCGCCGACAACATTCCCCATCGTCCAACTGATCACCGACGCAACGCCGTTTGTCGTCGTCGCCACGCCGCCGGAGACGGATCCGCCGCCTTGCAGCACCGCAAACGTCACCTGCGTCAAGTTCGCAACAGTGTTCCCATATTGATCTTTGACCAAAACCGACGGCGGCGTCGTGACACTCGCGCCGACTTTCGCCGTCTGGTTGTTGCCACCATTAATGGTAATCGTCGTCGCTGCGTCCGGATTCCCTGTTGCAAAAATCGTCGAAGCGGTTGCAGCTCCACATGTTACCGTCAGAGAATTGAACCCGGTCACCGTCCCCAATGTCCAACTTCCCAACGTCGCCACGCCGTTGGTCGTCGTCTGACTAGCTCCAACAATCGATCCGCCTCCCGCAGTCACAGCGAATGTCACAGCCGTCCCGTTCTTGACTACGTTGCCATATTGGTCTTTGATCGTCACACTTGGCGCTGTCACCACATTCGTTCCAACAATTGCACTTTGTGCATTACCCGCCGAAATCACGATTAAACTCGCCAGATCCGGCGTTCCCGCTGCCGTAACCGCCGCAGTCGGTGCGCTGCCAGCCGACACTATCAGCGTATTCGCGCCACTATTCTTTCCCAACGTCCAGCTTCCAACCGTCGCAACCCCGTTCGTCGTCGTCGCGTTCGCCCCGGTTAACGTCCCCGCGCCCGCTCCAATCGAGAACGTCACTGCCGTTCCGTCCGCTACCGGATTGCCCAATTGATCCGTTACCAAAACAGTCGGCGCGATCGGCAGCGTCGATTTCACCAGCGCCGTCTGATTGTTCCCCCCGGTCACCGCAATCGTCGCTGGCGAAAGCTGCGTCGCCGTCGATGAAAACGTCAGCGGCGTCAAACTCCCGGTCGTCGCTGTCAGCGTGTTCGTTCCCGGCGTCGATCCCAACGTCCAGCTACCCAGCGTCGCCACGCCGCTCACCGTCATCGCGCCCGCGCCCGTGATCGAGCCGCCGCCCGACACAACCGCGTACGTCACGACCGTCCCGTCCACCACATTATTATTAAATTGATCCCGAACGATAACACTCGGAGGCGTCGCAACTGCCTTACCGATCGTCGCGCTCTGATTGTTCCCCGCATTGATTGCAATCGACGTCCCAACATCCGCTATCCCCGTCGCGGTAATCGTCGCGCTTGTCGCCGGGTTGCACGAAACGGTCAGCGAATTCGCCCCCGCCGCATTACCCAATTTCCAGCTCCCCAACGTTGCCGAGCCATTCGCCGTCGTCGTCGATCCTCCCGTAATCGAACCCGCACCCGACGCAACCGCAAACGTCACATTCAATCCGTTGGCTACATTATTCCCAAATTGATCTTTCACCGAAATAACCGGCGCAATGGAAACCGCCGTATTCACCGTCGCGCTCTGAGCATTACCCGTGGAAACCGTGATCGCGTTCGGAACATCCGGCGTGCTCGTCGCCTGAAACGTAATCGGCGTCGCCTGTCCGCACGATACCGTCAGCGTGTTCGTCCCAACTAGCTTCCCCATCAACCAATTGGTCACTGATGCAACTCCATTGGTCGTGCTGGCGTTCGCGCTGGGCGATCCGCTGATTGTTCCGTTTCCCATGACAATGGCGAAGACCACCGTCGCGCTGTTGTTCGCAATGAAATTCCCGAACTGATCCTGCACTTGAACCGTCGGTGAAACCGGCAAATTCGTATTGACCTTTCCCGTCTGATTATTCCCCGCAACGAACGTGATCGTCGAAGCCACATCCGCAACGCCTGTGGCCGTAATCGTCGCCGAATTGACAGCCCCGCACGAAATCGAAAGCGTGTTCAGCCCCGAAACGCTGCCCAATTGCCAACTGGTCAACGTGGCAACTCCCGAGGTCGTCGTCGCATTGGCTCCATGAATCGTCCCGTTTCCAGCCGTAATCGCAAACGTGACAGCCGTTCCGTTAGCGACCGGATTATTGAATTGATCCTTTACCGTCACCGAAGGCGCATTCGGCACGAACGACGCGACCGTCACCTGCTGGCCATTCGTGTTCGAAGTGACCACAATCTTCGTGGGTATATCCGCCAGCGCCGTCGCCGTAACAACGTTTGCCACCGTCAAATTTCCACACGTGACAGACAGCGCATTCGCCCCCGCCGTCGTCCCCAACGTCCAACTCCCAAGCGCAGCAACGCCATTGATCGTAGTTGTGCTCCCCCCTGTCACCGCGCCGCCGCCAGACGCAACAAAAATCGTCACAACCGTTCCATCCGCGACCGGATTGCCAACTTGATCTTTCACCAAAAACGAAGGAGTCGTAGTAACCGTCGTATTCACCGTCGCACTCTGTCCATTCCCCGAAACGGCCGTAATCATCGTGGGAACCAAAGCATTCGCACTCGCCGTAAACGTCACCGCAAAGCCATTCGCCGTAGCCGTCAACGTGTTATTATTCGTCCCCGCCGTCGCTCCCAACGTCCAATTCCCCACCGTCGCGACTCCGTTGGTCGTGGTTGCACCTCCGCCCGTCACGGAACCGCCACCCGTGGCCACCGCAAACGTCACTTGCGTGCCGTTGACAACCAAATTTCCGAATTGATCTTTAACGAGAACACTGGGATTTACAGAAACAGCTTGATTGACCGCTGCGCTCTGGTTATTGCCGACATTCACATTTACGGTTGCAGGGACGTCAGCGATTCCTGTTGCTGAGATCGTGAAAAGGGGTGCGGCCCCGCACGTCACTTGCAAACTGTTCGCTCCCGCCGTTTGCGCGAGCGTCCAACTTCCCAGCGTCGCAACGCCATTGGTAATCAGCGGGGTTTGATTCGCGCTAATCGACCCGCCACTGCCGGTCGGCAGACGAAAAGTAACGGTTGTGGTTCCGTCATTTATCGGATCACCCACTTGATCCTTTACAAATACCGAGGGCGAAATACCCACGGGATTGTTGACTATCACTGTTTGATTATTACTGTTGTTGTTGATTGAAATCACAGTTGCAACGCGAACCTGACCAATCGCCGAAAACAAAACCGCTGTCAGCGAATTCGTCGTGGCCGAAAGATTATTGTTCCCAGAAACAGAACCCAATTTCCAACTTCCCACTGTTGCAATACCGCTCACCGTGCTGGCGCTCCCCCCGGTGATGGTCCCACTACCATTGGTCACGCTAAACGTGACAATCGTGCCGTCATTCACCAGAACGCCTTGGGCGTCTTTCACGATAACGCTCGGTAAAATGGGTACATTTGTACTCGTCGGAGCGCTCTGATTGTTCCCCGCGTTGATCGCTATCGAAGCCGCCGCCCCCGCCGCAAACGCATTCTGCCCCATCAAGCCCAAAAACAGCGCCACCAACGCCGCCAGCCCCGCCGACCGACCGCGGCCCCCTGTCCGTCTTATGCCGTTAACGTTAAACTTTGAACCTTGAACTTTGAACCGTCGTTGCACACTTTTCACGTGAAAACTCCCTTTGTTGCTCATGTCCCGCCACCCGTGTTTTTCGTTCGCGACACAGTTTAAATACATAAACCACCGAGAATAGGGAAAGCGACCAAAAATGTTCTAATTGCGTGCACAATTCCGTCGCTCA
>JANXLS010000700.1 GCA_025355035.1 Planctomycetota bacterium
TGCCCGGGCTTGCCGTCTATAACTTCACAGTCGAACGCGACGATGCACCATACTACATCTTCCTGAGCGCTAAATGGACGGACACGTGCGGCAATTCTGTGTGGGTGCTGATCAACGGCCCTGAAAAGGGCGGGCACGGTCCCGAAGCGGGGAAGTACGAGATCATCAAGGACCAGTTGGGATACGTCACCGAAAAGGACTACAAACTGGCATGGCACCCGCTGGTCAAAGAAGGCAAACCGCTTCCGATCAAACTGAAGAAGGGTGACAACCGGATAGAACTGCACACGCGCCAGGACGGCCCGCGCTTCGATCAACTGGTGATCACAACCGAAGCCAACGCACCCGTCGCAACGCGCATGAAAGTGCGTTGAACCGGGACGCAACAGGCCGGTTCGATCGCTGAAGAAAGAATCGAAATTCGAGCAAAAACGAGGTGTGATTTTGGACGAGAATTTCAAGAAGAAGAAGAAGCGCGAGACAATCCAGAAAAAGAAAGCGCCTGATGGCAGCGCTGCCATCGTCGGGCTTGGACTTGACGGCACGGATGGACACACGCGGGTGACGACGGGCAAGAATTTTAAACTGCTGGGCGGTTCAAAGGACACGCACGAGGCCATGCAGGAGACAGCGATCAAAATCAACGAGGAATTGGATCGCCGCCACACGCGTCTGGAAGATGTCAAACCCAACGAGTTCCTCGATATTCTTCACAAGGCCAAGCGGGATTAGTGTAGCGCAAAGAGAAGGGGAGGGATTTGCCGCCGATGAATTCAATACGCGCCGCCCTGCTCGCTGTCGCCTGCGCCCTCTTGTTATGGCCAGCGACGACCGCCTTCACGGCCGAGGACTCGAAACTGACGTTGCTGAATCAGATGCAATCCCGGCACGTTTCCATTCACGAGCAGGTATCGCCGGCCGTCGTTGAAGTTCAGAGCTACGGCGATCAAATACCCGCCAGTACGCCCTGCTATGGAACAGGCGTTGTCGTCTCCGCCGATGGACTGGTATTGACATCCATCACAGCGGTGCCAAGCGTGGCCGCGTCGGTCAAGATCACGTTCCCCAACGGCCAGATTCACAAGTCTCAAATGATAGCGTACGACCCCGAGACGGAAATCCGGCTGCTGCGCGTCCTGCCGTTGGAAGGCAGCGTCGAAAAGAAATTTCCGTTTGTCGACCTCGTCGACTCCACTCAAACGCACGTCGGGGACCTGGCCTACACGGCGGGGAATCCGTTCCAGACCATTGGTCGAGACCGAGTGGTTGCGTGGAGCATCGGCACGGTCTCTGGCATTTACACGATCAAGAGCGCCGATAAATTCGCGCGCTACAAAGGCCTCATTTTCGAGACCGACGCCGCAGTCAATCCGGGTTCCGATGGGGGGCCGTTGTTCGATGCGAACGGTCGACTGCTGGGCATCATGAGCCTTTGCTATTGTGAATCCCGCTGGCTGGGAACAGCCATTCCCGCCCACTTGATTAAGAAGGGCGGACTGGCGCAGCACTTAAAAGATGTCGCGTTGATCAACCCGAGTGTGCCGTTCAAAAGCGACGCGCTCGAAGGCGCCCGTGCAGCGCGCGGCGTTATGGAAGGTCTGTCGATCTCCAGCCGTCCCGCGCAGATTGCGATGGTCAAGCTGATCGTCAAGCGCCCGAAGGCGACGGAACCCGTCGTGGTCCGCACCGACAACGACCGCCGTCCGCTACCGAATTTCAATCGTCCGGACGCCCCCGTGAGCGGGGTCGTCTTCGATCCCCAAGGTTATATCCTCACCAGCGCTTTCAACGTCGAAGGCGAAGACGTCAACGGCAATTGCAACGTCCAGATTACCGCCGTGCTCTCCGATGGCACACACCTTCCAGCCATGCGTTTGGGCCGAAATTTCGGTCAGGACGTGGCTGTGCTGAAAATGACGGTCCCGCCCGGCAAGAAACTGAATTACATTCCGCTCGCAGTCGATCCGGATCTAAAACTCGGGCGCTTCGTGACTGTGTTGGGAGCAAGCGAAGCAGGCGACGTGCCGACTCGAACGATGGGTGTGATCAGCGCGTTTGGGCGTCTTGATGGTGGGGTGGTTCAAACAGATGCCTTGATCAACTATGGCAACTCCGGCGGCGCCGTCGTCGATCTGCGCGGACGACTCGTCGGAATTGCCTCGCATCTGAAACTCAACAGCGACTGGAGCCAGCCGAACTCCGGCGTCGGGTTCTTCGCCCAATCGGACAAAATCATTGCCTACATGGAAGACTTGAAGATGACGCTGGACATCCGCACACCCCAGCGCGAATTCCCGGGCATCCCGGCGCTTCCGAACTCCAGCGACTTGCAGGGCGTGATGGTCAAGACACTCACGCCCAATTCCGTCGCCTCGCTGGCAGGACTAAAAGAAGGCGACGTGATCGTCGCCGTGGACGGGATGGACACGCCCAATCCACAGACGCTGGTTCAAGTCCTGAAAGCGCACGGCGCAGGGGACACGGTCGACGTCGCCAAAGGCGCGGCCTACCACTGGAGCTTCGACGAGACGCTCCCCACGCCGGGCAGCGGCGCGATGCAGCCGGCGCGCAAGCGAGTCTTCTACAACGTGCTCGGCGAGTGGGGCGTCGAGCGAGACGCGCACGCCGTCTCGGGGCGCGGCGTCTATCGCCAGCGGGGGCAATTCGGCCCGAGCGATGCGCCGCGCGTCCTCG
>JANXLS010000749.1 GCA_025355035.1 Planctomycetota bacterium
CAGTGAAAGTAAACGATCTGGTTGAACGACTGTGAGATCAAATATCTGTCTTGTTGTAATGAATAGATGAGTGTTGATTTCTAAGTTGCTTCTTGCAAAGGTGACTTCTGCAGCATCCTCTCCTCATTAATTGCATCTTGCCTTCTTCTCAATACTTTCACAGCTGCATTGTCGAGTTGACAAAATCAAAAGAACAAGTGATCAGAGTGGGCAATGTAACAGCATTGCCTTGAGGAACACTCAACGAAAGACATGAAATTTAACATCATGATATCCACAGAAATTGGAGTTTGCAACAATGAAGGAAAGGTTGAGTGAGCTTTTAAGCATTGGTTGTGTGACCAGTCAACCAACTCAACTTCAACTGGCATCGTTGAAGAAGCAGCTTGAAGAGATGAAGCCGGTCAGTGTTCCGATCATGCGCGAGTTGGCGGAAGGCAAGCGGCGGATGACGAAGGTTCAATTGCGCGGGAATTATTTGTCCTTGGGCGAGGACGTGACGGCCGGGACGCCGGGGGCGTTTCATTCGATTGTGGGCGACACGAAACCGGATCGGCTGGCACTGGCGAAGTGGCTGATTGACGAGAACAATGCGCTGACACCGCGTGTGATTGCGAATCGGTATTGGGAGCAGATTTTTGGGGTAGGGATTGTTCGGACGAGCGAAGAATTTGGCTCGCAGGGCGAGCCGCCTTCGCATCCGGAATTGCTGGATTGGCTCGCGACGGAGCTGCTTCGCAGCAAGTGGGATATGAAGCAGTTCGTGAAGCTGCTGGTCACGTCGGCGGCGTACAAACAGGCGTCGAAACTATCGCCGGAATTGGCCGAGCGCGATCCGGAGAATCGGCTGCTGGCGCGTGGGCCGCGGTTCCGGATGTCGGCGGAGATGATTCGCGATCAGGCGTTGGCGGTGTCGGGGTTGTTGAGTTCGAAGATGTATGGGGCGTCGGTGAAGCCGCCTCGTCCTTCGGCTGGGTTGAGTGCAGCGTTTGGCGGCGGGTTGGATTGGGCGACGAGCGCTGGGGAAGACAAATTTCGACGGGCACTTTATACGGAAGCTCGGCGGACGAGTCCGTATCCGTCGACCTCGACGTTCGATGCACCGAGCCGGGAAATATGTACATTGCGCCGCGTGCGGACGAACACGCCGTTGCAGGCGCTGGTGACGTTGAACGATCCGGTTTATGTGGAAGCAGCTCAGGCGTTGGCTCGGCGCATGAATGCGGCTGGGGCGACGGCGCCGGAGAAGATTCGCGCGGGGTTTAAAATGTGTCTGGCGCGCGAGCCGCAGGAGACGGAAGTTGCGCGGATTTTGAAATTGCATAATGAGGCGCGCAAGGCGTTGGCGAACGATGCAAAGAAGGTGAACGAACTGGCGACGAATCCGATCGGGCCGGTGCCGGCTGGAGTGGATGCGACGGAATTAGCGGCTTGGACGACGGTGGCGAATGTGCTGTTGAATCTGGATGAGACGATGATGAAACGCTGAACGGTTTCTCTCGCAAAGACGCAAAAGCGCAAAGAACGGCTAAGGGAAAAAAAGGACGAAAAGGGAACTCGAATTAAATCGGCTCATAACTCGGCGCTTTTTTTCGTTCTTTTAAATTGTTGTT
>JANXLS010000771.1 GCA_025355035.1 Planctomycetota bacterium
ATGGAACGTCGTTGGCGGCGGCGGCGCTTGTGATTGCGTCGGGAAGCCAATTGTCACCGGTGTTGATCGGGTCGTTCAACGCATCAAAGAGCGTCGTAGCGACCGACGTGGATGGAGGCATTTCAGCGAGCGCGAGAAACGCAGCGAGGCGGACCTGCATGTCCTGATCCTTGGCCAATCCGGCGGCAAGAATTGCGCTCGCCCCCGCTTCAGTGCGCGGAATCACGTGCAGCGCGTTGCGGCGAACGCCTGCGCTCGGGTGCTTCAGCGCGACAACGGCGGCGGCCGCTGCATCGGCGTTTTTGCCGTCGAGAGCGCCAAGTCCCTGCAACGTCCACAGCGCGTGAATTGCGCACGGCGTCAGGCCGGCGCCGTCGACCGTCTGATCCTGCGTGAGCTTAATCAGCTCCGGGACGACGTCCACATTACCGCGTTCGATGAGCAATCGTTGCGCGGTAGTGCGCCAGAACATGTTGTCGTTTTTCAAGGCCGCGAGCAGGGTCGCCGGGTCTTTGGGATCAAGCTTGGGCTGGGGATTGACCTTCGCACCTTTATAGACGATGCGATAAATGCGTCCGTGCGTTTTATCGCGCAGCGGCGTGTCATACGCATTGCCGCGACCGTTTTTGAATCCGTGGGGAGTCGGGTTGTGCTGGATGATGTAATTGTACCAATCGATCACCCAGACGTTTCCATCGGGTCCGACTTCGGCGCTGATCGGCGCGGTCCATTCGTCGTCGCTGGCGACGAGATTGTTCGGCGTGTTGCGCGCGATGAAATCGGCTCCGTTGCGTTCCAGTATAAAGGTGGTGGTGACGTGGCCAGTGGGTTCGTTGACGAACTGCGCACGGTTCCAGAATTCCTTCGGATAATTGCGCGCAGTGTAGAGCGCTCCGCCTGCCGCCGCGGTGAACTTTCCGTGCCAATCGACTTGGCGAACTTTGTCCGTGACGGGATGAATCGAGAGGTCGTCAGCGATGGTGCGCAGCACACTGCTGGACCAGCCGCGCACGGATTCGTAGTAACGATTGGGGATCGGCATGTAGACGTTTGAATTTCCGTTGGCCGTCGAGCCGAAGACGATGCCTTCTTCACTGAAGCCGAGGCCCCAGGAATTGTTGTTGTTGCTGCGGATGAATTCGAGTTTCGAACCGTCGGGTTTCAAGCGATAGAAACCCGCTCCGAACTTCAATTTTTCACCGCCGACATCGCCGTTGAAACTGGAGTAGCCGACGATGCCCCAGATCCAATTGTCCGGGCCCCAGCGCAGATTGCTCGGCCCGGCGTGTGTGTCACCGACGCCCCAGCCTGTGAACAGTGTCTGACGCACGTCGGCGTGGTCGTCGTCTTTTGTTGATTTCAGGAACAGCGTTTCGGGCGCTTGTTGAACGACGATGCCGCCATTGGCAAATGTGAAGCTCGTTGGGATGCTGAGCTTGTCAGCGAAGACGGTGAATTTGTCGGCGTGGCCGCTGCCGGTCGTGTCTTCGCAGATCGTAATCTTGTCGTGGCCTTCGCCGATCGTCTGTTTGTTGTTGGGATAATCGACCGTCTCGGAGACCCACAGGCGGCCTTTGTGATCCCACGCCATGCAGATGGGTTTGGCGATCTGCGGTTCAGAAACGAAGAGCTGCGCTTCGAACCCTTCGGGCAGAACGAGATGTTTCTGCGATTCGGCGGGCGGAAGCGGCTTCTGCATTTTGCCCCAGCCCGGATCGGCGCCGGTGCGTTTGCCTGTCGGCGAATAGAAAGGCACTTCCGCCGTTTCGTATTCAAACGGGGCGACGTCCGTGCGTTTGGCTTGCGGTGCCGGGAGATTGACCGCGGTCGGAGCTTTCGGCGCTTCAGCGGTGGGAGTTGCCGGGCCTTCGACGCGTGGCAAACGCGGATAGGGCTTGACATGCGCGGCGACATTGTCGTCACCGACAGACCAGCGCACCCCGCGTTCGATCAACTCCATGAATCCGGGGTTGGACCAAATGCGTTCGTCATGACCATACGCCGTGTAGAAGACGCGCCCTTTGCCCTGAGACCGGACCCATGTCCACGGTTCCTCGCCTGCGCCTTCATGGCGTGTTTGAAGAATCGTGCGGCCGATGTCGTTGTGCTTGTCGTGAACGTACGTTTCGTCCCACGTCTGGAACGGCACGAAGCCCTTCATGATGGGATGATCGGCGGCGGTGATTTTCGTATCGAAGACGCCGGTGTTGTGGCGCTTGAACTTTCCGCCGACGAGGGCGATGAATTGCGGCGAATTGCCGAAACACGCGGAGGCGCAATGGATCGGGACGAAGCCCTTTCCGCTTTCGACAAAAGCCATCAGCGCTTTTTCTTCGCTGTCTTCGATCTTCGTCGAATTGGAATACAGGATCAAGCAGTCGTACTTCGCGAGGGTGTCGGCGTTGAGGTCCGAGTTCTTTTCGGTGAAGGTGATGTCGATGCCGACTTTCTTCATCGGCTCTTGGAGCGCGTTGAACAGTTTCACCGGAGTGTGGTGGCTTTTTGCGTCGCCCAGGAACAGCGCCTTAATGATTTTTCCCTGCTCGATGTCGGCCGCGAACAGGGGTATCGCGAGCGCGGCACAGAGAATCAACAGGAGTTTCGCCGCGCGCGCAGAAAGGGGGCCGCGCTGTATTGTCATAGGAGTCAGGTGCAACATGTCGGATACCCTTCGTGAGATCTGTACGGACGCAAGTGTCGGAAAGCGTGTCAACTCTTATACACTATACAATGATGCCTCGTGAGCTTTCGCGTAATAAAATTGAGTTTTTTTACAGCCCGCGTGTGACCGCAATAACAATAAGAGCTACCGGACAAAACCCTCGCGCCAATCTGCTTGCGGCGGGCGGCGTGGTACTTCGAAAAACTCGCTTCGCGTAGTCTCCAAATACGCTGTGC
>JANXLS010000772.1 GCA_025355035.1 Planctomycetota bacterium
GTTTAGTCACTGTTTCCTATGAAAATTCCAAATATTTTCGGGGCGGGAACAGGAACTAACTAATGCAATCGATCAACGTCCCGCTGTTGCTGTCCAAATCGCGCAGCATCCATTTTCCGGAATGATGCGATACTTCAAAATGGTAATGCGAAACATATGGATCGTTCGAAAGTGGTATGTTGCAATAAAAATTGCGCCCGCAAACCAGCGTTTCGCGCGGCGAAAAGCGCCAGCGCATTCCGGAGATAAATGGACCGTTTTCGAGTTGGAACTCAATATCCATAACGTACCCATTAAATCCGTGCCCGAATAAATCTGCCTTTTTCAACGGGCTGCTCTGATTCGAGTCAGCTCAAACCTCGAAACAACGTGCAATAAATGTCTTGCGCGAGTCGATCGCACCATTCGCGAAAAAACAATATCGCACATTTTTTATCTATTTTCCAGATTTGCATCGGAAATCCAGAAATCACATACAGGTCTATTCTGTCCGAAACGGAAACAGAACAAAACACCTCAAAACAAAGGAGAGATTGATCATGCTTTAGCCATCGTTGAACACAGCGCCTGAAAAGCAAGCCTTTTTTCGGAAAAAACTTGACTGTCTAGTTGGAAACGAGTAGCCTTCAAGTTTGACCCATACGTTTCATGAGATTCCAGCTTTATCGTGCACGTGTACGGTAAACAAGATTCGACATCCAGCCATTCGTTGGTTGCGTCTCGAACTTTCGTCATTTTTAATGTTTCACCATTTGGGGAGGGTTCCAGCATGAATCTTTCAATTAACTTCGAAAGCGGTTCACGGGCCGGTGAGAGCATGATGTTCCGTGGTAATTGTGTGACAATTGGTCGCGACCCGAAATGTTCGGTCGCGCTTCCGCCTGAAATGGAGCCAAATGTCAGCAAAGTGCATTGCGAAATCTACGCAGATAAAGAAGTTTGGTGGATCCAAGATAGCAGTCTGAATGGCACCTTCCTGAATGGCCGGAAATTGGTCAGCCCCACGCCTTTGCGCGAAGGGGATGCACTGCGCTTGGGTTTATCCGGCCCCGAGTTCACCATTTCCTACGATGTTTCGGCTCCGAAGCAAATCAAAGTTGCTGACGAACCCGAAGAACTCGACAAAACCATGCAGGATTTGCCGCAGCGTGCGAATCGAGGAACGCCCGCGAGGACCGTCGCGCAGGCTCAACCCCGACAAACCAGCACTGCTGCAACGGCGACTATGGATGAAGCGTCAATGC
>JANXLS010000777.1 GCA_025355035.1 Planctomycetota bacterium
CTAGCATTAGTAAAGCTTCGCGAAGTTCGCGATACTGCCGAACAATCGATTCGCTCGCATGCTGCTACCGGCGACGCGCTTCGCGATGCGTTTCACGATTGCGAAGCGATCGACAGAATGCTTGGCGAATCAGGTCGAACACGCGATCTCTTTGTCTGGCTGGATGAACATCTGCCGGATGTGGCGCGACAGTTTTACCGCCTCGCTCAGCGAGCGTTGTTGAGCCTCAAAGACTATCGATTGTGCGGAAAATTCATTGATGCAAACGCGACGTTTGAATGGTCGTTGAAGCGCTATCAGAGCAAAAAAGATCTCGCCGAAGACCCGAAGACGGGTCTCAATCTGCGCGTGTTTGGCGAGAAATGTTTCGCCAACGAAATCGCGATTCTGGTTGCGCTTCTGGTCATTAACGAGCACGAAGAAGACGCCGAACGCATCGCGCTCGAGGCGTTGAACGAATTCCAAGACGCCGATTTCGAAGCGGTATTGGAGCAATCGATGGACGGTATCGTCCCCGACCCGTGGCCGTGAAATTCCAATCTTTATTGACTCGCGAACGGGCGAAGAAACGCCAACGACTTGCAGGCTGGAAGCCCAACGCTGCGTGATTAAGGCTGAAAATTGTGGTGCGGGCGTCCCGCCTCTATAGGTAAGAGGCAGGCGGGACGCCTGCACCGCAATTACGGTCGCGATCCGGTGGTCTTGGGTTTCAGCGCCGGATCAATTTCATCCATGACCGGTACAAACCCGCCTTTCTTCCGCTCGAAAATGGGCAGGACTACCTTGCGCGTCGCATCGCCTGCATATTTCAACGTCTCGCTGAGGACGTTGAGTTCCTGAATGATGTAGTCGATTCGATCGAGTTTTTCCTTCGGGGTGCGGTCCATGTTGCGGCGGACGGCTTGAAGTTCAACGCTCAGTTCGTTGAAACGCTTCGTGGCGACTTCGAGATCCCGCGCGTTCTTTTGCGCGTTGATGACGGTGGGATCTTCCTTCGCTGGGTTGTAAATCAGCCACGGCTTGCGCTTCAATATGTTCGTGCCTTCTTCAAAATTCTCGGCTCCCAGACGCAGCGCCAGAACCAGGCGGCGGACATCGGGATAGCTTTCCTGCAACATGCGGTCGGCGGAAGCAAGGACGGCGTCGATTTTTCCGGCGCTGGTTTGGAAGTGCGCCGTGAGGTCTTTGGCGTTCTTGACCATCGCCGGGATATCGTCCTTGGTTTTGTTCATGATGTATTGAAGGTCCTGGAAAACAGGCTTCACGTCCGTTTTGATTTCAGTGACGGAAGAACGCGCTTCGTCGGCCAGGTTGCCGACACGCTTTTGCAAATCTTCGACTGCGGCAGTCATCGCGTCGAGCGTTTTATCAACGTGCGGTTTCACGCCTTCGACAGCGCTGCCGATGCGATTGAAATTCGACTCCGCTCCGTCTGCCAGCTTATCCACTCGATCCCATGTTTTGGGCAGGCGTTCGTCGGCGATCTTCACGATTTTATCGAGCCTTTCGGTGATCGTGTCGAACCGGCGAAGCGCTTTGCGAAGACTCTCCTGTTCTTCTTTTCCCACGACGTCGCTCACGGACGAAAGGATGTCTTTGACCTGTTCAACCGAGCGGGCAAGGTTGGTGTAGAAGTCGCCTGATCGGCCGAGAATGGTCTGCGCTTCGAGCAGCGGCTTGCCGCTTCCGGATGCGATTTCGACAGTCGTATCACCCATCAGTGTCGCTCGGATACTGATGTCGTCGTCGGCGCGGAATCGGTCGTTGTCGTGTTCGCTGATGACTTCGAGCACGAGATTGATCATTGTTTTGTTGACGATTTTTTTACCGATTTCAGCGGATAATTCGTCGGGCGAGAGCATTCGCAAGTCTCGGCGTTCCTTGTCCGTGAGCGGCAGTTTGTCGAGATCAGTGATCTTCAGGGGCGGCAGCTTTTTGATTTCGTTTTCATCCAGATGGACGATGCGGATGTCTTTGACGCGGCCGACTTCGACGCCGTTCAGGCGCACCGGCGCGTCGGGGCGGAGCGATGTGACCGACGAGAAGACGACCGAAATCTGCTGACGGCCGCGCATCGAGCGGGCCCAGTCGCCATAGAGGAACAGCAGCGCGATGAACAGCCCGATGCAGAGAGTCAGAAAACACCCTGCCTTAACTTCGGAATGCGCGTAACCTGATTTACCTGCCATTGTATTGCTCCCTTACGAAGACATTTGTGGTGCAAGCGTCCCGCCTGCATTTGTACTATGCAGACGGAACGCCCGCACCACAATTACGGCGAATGAACAGGCCCATCACCGAACCACGCGGCGCGTTTTCGTTC
>JANXLS010000781.1 GCA_025355035.1 Planctomycetota bacterium
CCGCCAGCGCCGCGATCAGCAGCACGTCGTAGCGGGGCAAGCCCAGCAATCCCGCCCGCGCGCGGCACCAGCCAAAACTCTGGACCGCATCGAATTTGGGACTCAACGCGCGGCATCAACGCATCGCCGCTCAACCACTTCTATCTGCATCGCCACACGAAGTTCAATACGCTCGACGACCCCAGCGACGACGTGTTCCCGCGCAAAGTCCGCATCACCGTCGTGATCGATTCGCCCATGCCGCGCTGCCTGCACACCCGCCTTCTCGACAACATCGGCGACAGCGATTCGGAAATCGACGTGGATGACGTGCGCGGATTCGCCGACGGCGACGACGCCGATTCGTACCTGTTCATCGATGACGAATGGATGCACTACACGAAAAAAGACGATGGCATTTTTCACGTCGACAAACGCGGCGCGCGCGGCACCTCCGCGCGCGAACACAAACGCGACGCTGTCGTGCGCGCCGGAAAAATGTTTCAGCGCGTGGTCTACATTCCGAACTGGCGCGAGGATTTCGTCTCCGACGATGCCTATCAGGCGCGCAAGGACGCCCAAACCGTCTCAACCGTGCACAGTATTTTGGACAAGGGAAAGTAAGCGACGATGACAGTGTTGAAGACGAGACCCGCGCGCGGCATGACGCTTATCGAGTTGCTGATCTCGTTTGGAATTCTCATGGCCGGAATGGTCTGCATCTTCGCACTGCTGCTGGCCGGGACAAGCAGCCACCGCCGTGCGATGAAGGAGACCGAAGCGACGATGATCGCCGCATCCGCGATGGCCGATCTGCGCGGCGATTTCGCAGCCGGCACCATTCCGCACAGCGAAGGAATTACCTACGTCGAAGTCAAAGACAAACCCGGCTTCAAAATTAACCGTCTCATTTTTCCCATCGATCCGGTCAAAACCGAGCGCTTCGAATACTACGTCCGCATCCGTGTTCGCTGGCAGGAAAAAGGCGACAACCAATTCATCGAATTCACTTCGATCATGTGCAACGGACGAATCAAAAAACCCGGCTCCGAATAACTGCCCAGGAAATGCGAGCAAAAGGAGCCGTGCGGATTGCGACTCTACTTCCGCTTCTTCTGATTCTTCGCATCACGATACATCTGCACCAACTCCGACAGCTTTGATTTGTCCTCTGGAAAATAGCCCTGGTACCGCGCGTAATCGTCTTTCATTTCCTGCTGGTACTTCGCAACATTTTCAGCCAGATTCGCATTGATCGCGACCGTCAATCGTTCGTCGCAGAACCCAACCTCAGCCAGCATCGTTTTTTGCAGATTCTGCCGGATCGTCCGGTCGCGCGTATTGCCGCGTTCCGCGTTCCGCTTGAGCACCTCGACCCACCATTCCTCCGCGCCCCAATCGTCCCACTTGCGTTGCTCAGCCGGCACGGCCTTGGATCGATAATGCCCCAGACTCACGAGGCAATTGCCGTAAATGCGCTCGATGATCAGCGGCGACGGATCGTTTTTCGTTTCGAGCGATTTGTAAAAATAATACGCCGCGTAACGCCAGCTTTCGTCCCGTCGCGCGCGATGCGTCTGCACGTTCTTCCACAACTCCGGATGCGTGAAAACGCGTTCGCGCTGATACTCCGTCAGATCGTCGATCGCCGGCAGATCGTTGAACATCACCGGCGTGCAATCCTGTCCGGAAACCGAATCGATCATCTTCGTGTCACCGAGCCGGTCCATGTAGGTGAAACCGAGTTCATTCCACAGCGCGTAATTGCGCCGATTGCGCTCAAGTCCCTTTTCCAGAACCTCAACGCCCGAACGAATCCAGTACCATTTGTCCTCGCAAGCCTCCGCTTTCGCCGCAAGGTTGTACGCCATGTTATGAGCCTGAAACCCATGGATGTTCGTGAACGTCGGCTGCAGATCCTGAATCATGTCGCAGATCAGCTTGAGCTCGTAATACCGGCCCGCGTCCTGCTGCGCAATCGCACGCACCCACAACACATCCGCCAGAATCCCGCGAAATCCGCCCAGCGCCAGAAACCCTGCTTCCAGCGTCTGCTTGCTCCCCGGGTCCGTCCAAACCATGTTCGCTTCAACCCGACGCCGCTCGACGTAGCGCTGCACAATCACAGACGCAGTTAACGCCGTGATGGCGATCAGAAGCAACCGCTTGCCGGGAGTGAGCAACGTGCGATTCGGATTAGACATAGGGGTCTTCATTCCGAAAGTTTTAACAGCCATTTTCCATTGAACTGCAATGTCGCGCTCGAATACAAATGGAATATGACAATCGACAAATACCAAATGACAAATGGCCGTTCACCCGTCTCACTTAAACAGGTACGTCCGCCCCAGTGGAAAGGTTCGCTCCTTTGTGTTTGTAAAACATCAGCACAGGAACGCCCGTCAGCCTGAAAAGAATCCCACAGATTTGAAACGCGAGCACCAACGCGCCGCCGCCATTCAAATTCAGCACGGTATTAAAAAGCCATTCGAACGCAAGATTTCCGCCACCCAATCCGCCGGCCGGCCCAAACGTCGTCATGAACAGTCCCAGTGGCAGAACGGCCAGGCACGGAATGAGTTCCAAAGGAGCGGGGAGGTTTGTCACGGTAGAGGTGAAGACTGCGCCGTGCGCAAGAATCAGAATGGCCGCGCAACTGCACGCATGATTCACGATCGACAGCCCCAGCATTTCGAACAAAATCATCTTGTGATGCCGCAACCCCGCGAAGCCCGTGTAAATGCGTTCGATCTTTTCATGGAACGGAATCACGTGCATCAAGCGTTTGCGCAACGCACTTTGCTCCAGCTTCTCCGAGACGAGCACAAAAAATCCCAGCAACCCGCCGACACACACGAGCACGATCAGTTTCGTCAGTCCCAACAATTTCGGCGACGCGCTAATCATCGGCCACGCAAACACACACACGATCAACGCAAACGTGAACAGAGCGAAAAGACCGATGATGCGATCCAGCACAACACTGAAGAGAATGATTCCCAAATTCGATTTGCCGGTTGGTGAATGCGTTGCTTTGCTAAGATAAACCGCTTTCACCAAATCGCCGCCATTCGAAACCGGCGAGATCAAATCGAAGAGCATCCCAATCATCGAGAGCGACAAAATATCGCCATACCGAGCCGTGATGTTCAACGCTCGAAGCAGCAATTTGTAACGCAGCGAACAGACCAATAACGCCGGAATCGCCATGCTCATCGCCATCAGCGCCAAATCCCAACGCTGCAATTGCTGGCGCAGATCCGCGACTTTCAATTTGCCGGAACGGAAGAGGTAATAGAAGATTCCAACCAAAAAAACGATCTTAAAGACCCAACCGAGAACCGTGCGCAACATGGAGGGCGGAGGAGGCGGTGTTTGAGAAACAAGCTCGTCGAGATTTTCAGAATCGGTATCAGCCACGAAGTGCGGAGTCCTGTGTTAACGAACGCGGGAATAAAATTGTGAGCACGTAGTTGTATCGGCAACGGACTGTATTGCCAGTGGAGCGAAAAGGGGGGCGGCTCGCACTTTCATTCAAAACGTCGGCGCCCGTTTTTCAATAAACGCCCCAATGCCTTCCTTCGCTTCCCCAGTTCCAAACGTGCTCCCAAACGCATAGCGTTCCGCTTTCAATCCCGCCACTTGATCGACCGACATGGCCGTGCGCGTCAGTTTCTTTGCAAGTCTCAACGCTTCCGGACCGCGCGAGAGAATCGTTCGCGCCAACGCTTCGGCACGAGTAATCAGATCGTCGGCGCTGCCGGTATCGGTGATTAATCCGTAGCGCAACGCCTCGTCCGTATTCAGGGGTTGGCCGCTCAGAATCATCCGCAATGCAACGCCCGTCCCAACCACGCGCGGCAGTCGTTGCGTTCCGCCAAATCCGGGAATTAATCCCAAATTCACTTCCGGCTGCCCCAAGCTCATCCCCGTCGATCCGACGCGAATGTCGCAGGCCAGCGCCAACTCGCAACCGCCGCCCAAACACGCGCCGTGAATCGCCGCAATGCTGATCACTCCCGAACGTTCAATGCCATCAAATGCATCCTGTCCCAACGCCGCAAATTCGCGCGCTCTCTCAGCGTCAAACGCACGCATCTCTTTGATGTCCGCGCCCGCCAAAAACGCCTTGCCCTCGCCGCGCAAAATGCAGACGCGAGCTTCCGATTCCTCGACACTCTTCCAAGTCGATTTCAACGCACTCAACAGCGCCGACGAAAGAACGTTCACCCCTTTATCACTCGTGAAAACGAGGTGAGCCAATAAACCGCTGTGTTCAACACGAATCGACGTAGGCATGGGGGTAACTCCAGGGTGAAAGTGCTGAGTGCTGAGTGCCGAGGAACAGCACGGCGCTTCGCGCGGTTTTTACTCGGTACTCGGCACTCAGCACTCGCCGTTACTTCTTCCACCAATCGGAGTCCTGTTCCCACGGTTGGCGTGGTTCTTCGGCTTCGTATCGTCCGTATTCGCGCATAGCGACGGCCTGCATGCGCAGTTGGTAATTTTGAAACGCGAGCGCTCCGAAAAAATCGCGGGAAACAATCCGAGGATATGATAGGTCAAGTGTGCGGCAAGCATCAAGCCTGCTACCAATATCGCTGTCACCATGGATACCGAGTAACTGAAGGCGTCGTCCTTGAGCGGAAATTTCCAGCGTACCACTTCGCGAAAAATCTGACCGCCGTCCAGCGGGAACACCGGCAAAACATTAACGACCCCCCAAATAATATTGATCCACATCGCATCCCAGAGAATCGTGCGCAGCATCTCGCTATCCGGAAGCAACCCTGCTCCGAGCGCGAACCAGCTGCCGATTGCAACCGATCCGAGAATGAAACCCGCCAGCGGCCCCCAAACCACCATCCAAATCAATTGGCCGTGCTTCAGCGCGTTCCCGGGTGAGTAATAACCGCCCATCATGTGAAGCACGATCGACGGGCTGCGATCTCGAAAATATTTTCCACTGAGCGCGTGTCCCATTTCGTGAACCAGGATGGAAACGAACAACGTCGCGATGCTCGCGAGCATCAGTGGCATGGGACCCGCATTTTGAGCGAACATCAATCCGCCCAGCCAGAAAGAAGGGTGAACGCGCGTGTCAACGCCGAAGAGGCGAAACTTAAGATCGAACGCAGTTGGACCGAACGTGTTTCCAAACATAGCGGCATTCTATGGTCAAGGGTCATCCATCGCAAGCGGCCTGTTTTTTGCCGATAGAAAAATTGACGGTTGCGGGAACGAACCGCATGATTCAAAATTCATGCATGAATTCCGCACCTGAAAACATCGCTCGCCCTATCGCACTCGTGACCGGCGCATCGGGCGGTATCGGTCGCGCCTGTGCCATCGCGCTCGCGTCCGCTAAAGAATCGCTCGACGTCGTCGTTCATTTTAACTCATCGCCCGGCCCGGCACAGGATCTCGCTGTGGAAATCACCACCCGCTTCGGCGTTCGAGCCTGCGCCATGCAATCGGATCTCGGCAAGCCCGGTGCGGCCGAAAAACTGATCGACGACATCACAACCTCCTTCGGTCCGCCGACGATGCTCGTACACGCCGCTGGACATATCGTCGAAAAACCGATCGCCTTCACCAAGCCCGAAGAATGGGACGCCCTCTTCGAAGTCCACGTTTACTCTGCGCTCGCGTTGACGAAAGCGATGGCGCGCTATCTGCGAAAAACCGAGCGCGGACGCATCGTCTACATCGGGAGCCTCGCCGGGCGCATCGGCCTCGGCAACGGAGCCGCGTATGCAGCTGCAAAAGGCTCCCTTGATGGTCTGTGCAAATCGTTCGCGCTCGAAGCCGCTCGCTGGAAGACAACGGTTAACGTCATTGCTCCGGGATTCGTCGAAACGCACATGACTCAAAATCAAGGCCCCGAACGCAAAGCCGCCGTGATGCACAGCGTCCCGCTCGGCCGTTACGGAACCAGCGACGAGATCGCGTCGCTGGCCGCGTACCTGTGTTCAACTGGCGCGGCTTACGTGACAGGCCAGACGATCGTCATGGATGGCGGAACGATGCTGGGTTAGTGGACTTCTCGTACACACTCTTGGCGAAATCGCGCGCACTGATTTCGCGCCTTCGTCACGCTTGACTCTTCACCTTCGCTACTTACAATGTTTCGTCTTCCAGTTCGGTCTCATCTCCGGCGGAAGTAATAAAATCAGGTGCGAAACGAAGGGAAATCGATCCATGAAGGTCATGAAGTTTGGCGGCACGTCCGTTGGCAGTCCCGATGCCATGAACCGTTGCGCGGAGTTGGTTGAGCGCGAAATCAAATTGAGCGGGAAGAAT
>JANXLS010000794.1 GCA_025355035.1 Planctomycetota bacterium
GCCTTCATCCACGTTCCCAGCACTGTTGTTTCGCGTTTCATTCGACTTCCTTCGCCCACCGGGCAGTACGATTTCATGCTGCTGGATGATGTGATCAGTTCACACATCCACGAGATGTTTGTCGGCTACGAAGTCACGGGCTGCAGCGCGATTCGCATCACGCGGGACAGCGACGTTTTGATCGATGAAGATAACGCGGCCGACCTGCTGAAGTCGATCGAAGACGGCGTTCGCAGCCGACGCAAGGGCGCGGCGTTGCGCCTCCAATATCACGCCACGCTCACCGACGCGGCGTTGGAGGTACTGGTTGATGCACTGGATCTCGATGAGAACGATCTGTATCCAACAAGCGATTTCATTGCCTTCGCGGATTTGTTTCAGCTTTACACGGCCGTCGATTTGCCGGAGCTGAAAGATCCCCCGGCCATACCGCAGCCGTGTTTGGAATTCAAAGGCACCGACCACGTCTTCGCGGACATTCGCGAGAACGACATCCTGGTTCATCATCCCTACGAGAGCTTCGATTCCGTCGTCAAGTTCATGCGGCAGGCAGCGGACGATCCGAAAGTTCTGGCGATCAAGATGACGTTGTATCGCACGGGCACAAACAGTCCGATTGCGAAGATTCTCGAACATGCCGCACTGAATGGAAAACAAGTCGCGGTGCTCATGGAATTGAAGGCGCGCTTCGACGAGGAGGCGAATATTTTCTGGTCGCGTCGACTGACTGAAGCGGGCGCGCATGTCATCTACGGCCTCGTTGGATTGAAGACGCATTGCAAATGCGCGCTTGTCGTGCGGCGCGAAGGCCACATCATCCGGCGCTACGTCCATCTCGGCACGGGCAATTACAACGATCGAACCGCGCGACTGTATTGCGATTTCGGACTGTTCACCTGCAACGAAAAAATCGGCGAGGACGTGACGAATCTTTTCAACATCATCACGGGTTACGCTCGACCGCCGATGTTCAACCACGTCGAAATCGCTCCGAGCGGAATGCGCAACAAATTGATTTCGCTGATTCGCCGCGAAGTCGACTTGGCCAGAGCCGGCAAACTTGGGCACATGGTCATCAAGATCAATAACATTCAGGACCCCGCGCTGATCGCCGAGTTGTACCTGGCGTCGCGCGCGGGCGTGAAGATCGAGTTGATTGTGCGAGCGGTGTGTTGCATCAAGCCGGGTGTGCCCGGGTTGAGCGAGAACATTCGCGCGATTCGTATCGTCGATCGCTTCCTTGAGCACGCGCGCGTACTCTATTTCCATAACGATGGCGAACAGGAAATTTATCTTGCCAGCGCCGATTGGATGCAGCGCAACTTGGATAGCCGCATCGAACTGCTCTTCCCGATTCTGGACAAACGACTGCACGGGGAATTGACGAACTTCCTTAAACTTCAACTCATGGACAACGTCAGAGCGCGGTTGATACAACCCGACGCATCGAACATTCGCATCCCGGAAACCAAAGACATGCCGCGCATCCGCAGTCAAGAAGTTCTGATTGCCGCTGCTTCCTGTTTGATTGCAAACAACGGTTCGTGGGGGAATTTAAAAATTGACGCTGTCGAGAAAAGCGCGACGCAAAGGGCGGATGGAAATTTGCCCCCTCCGTAATCAATTTCGAGCGGACTCAGCGCGGTGTCGGTTCAGTCAGTTCGAGGAATAAATCTTCGAGGCGCTGATGGCCGTCGACACAGCGCTCCGTCTGCATCGCGCGAAGCTCTTTGATCGTTCCCAGCGCGACAAGCTTTCCCTTGTTCAGGATCCCAACGCGATCGGCGATTTCTTCGGCGACGGAGAGCGTGTGCGTGGACATGAACACCGTCATGCCGTTGTCGCGAGCGCGCGTTTTCAGTAGATCTTTTACGGTGCGCGCACTGCGAGGATCAAGACCGACCATCGGCTCGTCGATGACCAGAACACGCGGTTCATGCATGAGTGCCGCGGCGATGACGGTTCGCTGTTTCATGCCGTGGCTGAAGCCTTCGATCAAGCTATCCAGGAAGTCGTTGAGTTCGAACGTGGCCGCCGCCGATTGAATCAGCGGCGCAATGGCGTCGCGCTTCATGCCGTACAATTCGCACGTCATCGCGAGGAATTCGCGGGCGGTGAGTTTGTCGTACAGATGCGGCTCGTCCGGGACGTAACTCATGATGGCTCGAGCGCGAAGGCCATCGGATTTGAGATCAAATCCGCCGACGCGAGCCGTGCCCGAATCCGCGCGGAGCAACCCGGCCAGCACTTTGATCGTTGTCGTTTTGCCTGCGCCATTGTGTCCGAGAAACGCGAAGATTTCGCCGGCGTTCACTGAGAGCGTCAGGCATTCCACGGCCACCTTGGAACCGTACGTTTTCCGCATTTCGCGCAATTCGATCATCGGCTCGGCCATTTCGGAAATGCACTCCTCATATAGTTTGGCGTTTGGGATGGCGACGAGTTTAGTGTTGCACACGTAATCGGAAGTCTCGCGCTAAATCTCTTCAAACCTTAAACTCAAAACTAGGTTATCCCGCGAATTCTTCGAGCAACTGAGGCAGACTCTTGGTCGGCATTTCGGCCTGCGGCACCAGAAGGCCCGAACGGCGAAGTATGGTGTCGAGTACTTCAACAATCTGCGGATCGAATTGCCGTCCGGAACAATTCCAGAGTTCTTCGAGCGCATCTTCGGGCGTCAGCGCCTCCGTGTACGATTTGCGCGTTACCATCGAATCGAAACTTTCTGCAACATGGAGAATCCGCGCGCCAAGCGGGATGTCTTCGCCGACAAGCTGATCGGGATAACCGCTGCCATCGTAATGTTCGTGATGATGTTTGATGTAACTAACGGCGCTCTTGAGTTTCTCGATCGGTTCGAGAATTTGCGCGGCGATGAGCGGGTGGCGTTCGACGATTTCGCGCTCGGACGGATCCAGTGGGCCGGGCTTTCGCAGAATCGCTTCGGGGATGCCCATTTTGCCGATGTCGTGCAGAATTCCGGCGATGCTCACGCGTTTGATTTCATCTTCCGGAAAGCCCATTTCGCGCGCCATGTTGGTTGCGAGCATCGACACTTTTTCGGAATGAAAGCGCGTGTTCGGATCTTTCGCCTCGAGTACTTTCGCCATCACCGCGAGAATATTGAGGAACAACGCTTCGTTCCGGTACGTCGAAAGGCCCACTTGGTCGCGCATGATCCGACGCACCAACAGCCGTTCGACTTTCAGCGTGAACAATTCCGACGAAGCGCTCACGACAAATATGTCATCAAACGTCGAGCCCAAACGCATCTGGAGATCACGCTGATCGACGCTTTCCGCGAGGAGTATCGTTGGGCCGTCGTAGACGTGGCGAATTGCATTGAAGCCGACGGTGTCGATGCACTCCGGCAAATTCATGCTGAGGACCAGAAGATCGACAGGCTCGCGGGTTGCGCGGGCG
>JANXLS010000817.1 GCA_025355035.1 Planctomycetota bacterium
GTTGCGCTTATAGGCTTCCATCAGTGCCGACGTGTCGGGCATGCCCGGCATCTTCATGTCCAAAACGGCGAGCGTAATGTCGCCCTGCTGAATGCGATCCCAGGCTTCGGAACCGTCCGCGCATTCGACGACGGTCATTCCCGACTCTTCCATCCGCAGACGAAAAACCATTCGGATACGTTTGTCGTCGTCGGCGATCAAAACGACCGGACGACCGTCGCCGTTTCGAACACTGGGCGATGTTCCGCCTTGAAAATTGTTCGGCGAACCGTCGGTTCTCAAGCCGATTTTCGAGGCCGTTGGCGCGCTGACATAAGCCAATCCCGGCGTAAGGAGCGATGCTTCCGATACAGCTTGCTGGGTTGCCAATGGAGACAACCGCGTCTCCGTTCCGAAGCGCCGCGAAACGGCAGGCTGCGGAGGTATGCCTTGAGGCGGTTGCTGAGGTCGAACTGTGACCGGTGCCATTCCAGGAAAACCAGGTAGCCCGGGGGAAGGTGCCGAATCAGATGCCGGAATTGCATAACTGTTCTTCGAAAATCCCTGCGGTTTCGACGGCAGTTGTTCCTGATTGTCATCGGGGTTGTGGAATGCGTTCTGGTTGTAGCGCTGCGATGAAGTAGCCGGCGCGGCGCCTTGCCCGTTGCGCACATCGACAGCCTTCTGATTAATTGGCGACGCTGACGTGCGCTGCGGAGCCTGCATCATTCCTGGGGCAATCGTTTCGCGAACCGGATTGCCGCGCACGGGATAGCCTGCACCGTTGGCGCTCGGGAACGAACCCGAGCGTTGCGGCTGGCCCTGCTGTGGCGGTAACGACTGGCGCGCATTATTTTGAACGGCACCCAAAGCCGGCGCTCCGTTCAATACCGGTTCAAACCCGACGCCAATCTGCGCTGACATCGGGCTTTCGAAATTCTGAGTAAAAGGCGAGCGTAATCGACGGGTGCTCTGGACCGATTCATTCATCTGGAGCGCATTCGGCACGGACAAAAGATCGTTGAGCATTCCAAAAACTTTGTCTTCCGGAACGCCGGATGCCTGCAATTCTTTGTCAATCAAATCGACAATTATGCGTCGTTCGTCTTCGTCTTTGACGAGTGCGTTGAAGATGGTGCGGAGCTGAAACGAAGGCATGCGCCGAGCACCGAGTTCGCTCACGACGATGAGCGCCTTAGTCTCATTGCTCAAAGCCTTTAGCGCGGCTAAAACCACACTGTCGTTCACAGCTCAAGTCCCCTGAATATAACGGCTCACATGACGAGCATAGCTGGAAAAACTCAACGCCACCGAACTACTTCGAACGACAAAATTTGGCAATGTTCCCAACTCAGTATAAATACAGCAAACACTGGGCCCGATAGAATTTATGCTTTATCGGACATGAAATGCTGCCGCTTATTTGAAAAAATGGATGAGCCCTTTGAGTGACGCAGCGTTGATGAAACCATCAAAAGAGCTTACCCCCTACTGTCCACAATACCGCACGAAAATAGTAACCGTCGAACGTTGGCCAATCGCTGCTATTTATGTTCCGATAAATTCTTTGACTTCCGAAATCAGGCCGTCGAGATTCGAAACCGTTTGGGCCTTCGCCGGGAGCGCTCGGAGAAAGGCGGCACCGTAGCGCTTGGTGATGACTCGCTTGTCCGCGAGTATGACGATGCCGCGATCCTGTTTGGAGCGAATCAAGCGCCCGAACCCTTGGCGCAATTTCAGAATTGCATTCGGTACGCTGAAATGTAGAAACGCATCTTTGCCAGCCGCTTCGAGCATTTCGCAGCGACCTTGGATTACAGGGTCCGTGAACACCGCAAACGGCAGTTTGTGAATAATGAGAAGTGAGAGCGCTTCACCGCGAACGTCGACTCCTTCCCAAAAACTCGACGTTCCCAGCAATACGCGCCGTCCGCCGGATTTTAGCGACGACAGCAGCGACTCGCGCGATCCGTCGCGGCCTTGAGCCAGTACTTCGATCCCTTCCGGGACGAGCATTTGGCGCAGGATGACCGCGCTGGCATCAAGTGCTGAATAGGACGTGTACAGAACGAGCGCGCGCCCCCCGCTGGCGATGGCAAGTTCGGCGACCATGGCGCTGAATTGAGTCGTGTACTCTTTTTCCCGCCCGCCGCCTGGCTCCGGAAGAAATGTGGGGACGAAGAGGCGGCATTGGTCGTTGTAATTAAATGGACTTCCCAGCAACATTTCGGCCAGCTTCTCGGGCTGGCAATATGACAAGCCAAAGCGAAGTTTGAGGAACTCGAACGCTTTTGGGTGCGGCTTGAGGTCGTCCGCATCCTGCTGGGAAAGCTGACTTCCAGCCGACGGATTCGGATTTCCCGGCAAGCGCCGATCCAAGACGGCCTGGCTTGGAAACGCCGAAAGCCCGTGCGCGTCGTCAGCATCGGCATCTCGAACAGAAAGGGTCGCCGACGTCAAAATGATCGAACGCTTCTTCTCATAGAGTTGTCCGTGAAGCAGCGCGGCAATATCGAGCGGCGCGGCTACCATTCGCGCTCCGCGTCGGCCCCAGCGCTCGCTCCAATACACATAGTTCGGCTCGTCGCCTTTCACGATGAATTCGATATCGTGAATTAACTCTTGCAGAAACCCGTTTTGAGCGCCGATTTCCGTCAGTAATTCGCGAGCGCGTTGGACCTGGCGCTTGCGGATCTCCGGAAAATCTTCTTCCAGACGCTCGAGCGTTTGCCTTAATTTCCCGAGCCCCGAAATCGCCGATTCCTTTCCATTTGTGAAGCCTTCAACCGCGTCCGGTTTCAAGCGCGACCACGCGTAGCGCTTGCGGTCCTCTTGCGATTGAAACGGCTTTTTCTTCGGCGCTCCAAACGGTCCATTTACACCCGCGCTTTGTCGGGGCATCGCCTGACCGCTTCGCCCGCGTTCAAATGGAACGAACGGCTGAGGAGAAGCGTCTTCGGGTTCCGTTTCCGGTTGTTCGGTCCATTCCCGCACAAAGTCGAAGAAGCGTTCCGAGCCATCGTTCGCCGGTTGAATCGATTGCATCGTTTCGAGGATGTGCGTGCGAATCTGTTCGTAGAGCGTGTCGGTGAATTCGCTGCGCGCTTGATCGATGTACGTCAGTAGCGTCGGAAGCAATCCTTTCCCCGCGCCGCTCGAATTCGATGTGCGATATAGGCGATTGAGGATGCGATACATGCGTCGCGGCGCGATTTCGCACGCCAGGTGGTCGGTCGCGACTTCTTCCAATTTGTGTGCTTCGTCGAAAACGATCTCGCCATAGCGCGGCAGCGTTCCCGCTTCGTTGTTCAAAGACGAAAAGACAAGCGCATGATTGAGGACGACAACGTCCGCCGATTTCGCCAGGCCGCGCGCTTTGTAAACGAAACAACGCTTGTAGAACGGACACGCGCGCTTCAAACAATCGTCGCCGACGGTGTGCAACCGATCCCACAGCACTGGATTTTGCTCGGGCGAAAACGCGGCCAGTTCACTGACATCGCCGTGCGACGTCTTGACCGCCCAGCTCATGATCGGCAACATCTGCGCGCGTTCTTCGTCGTCCAATTCATGTGGCGCTTCGCCCAGCGTGTACATGAACTTCCGCAGACACAGATAGTTCGATCGTCCGCGCAACAGAGCCGCTTCGAATTCGACGCCGAGACTTTTCTTGAGGAACGGAATATCTTTACCAAAGAGTTGCGATTGCAGATTTTTCGTATGTGTTGAAACCATGACCGGGCGTCCGGCTTTCTTGGCGTACAGAATGGCCGGGACGAGATACGCGAGACTTTTTCCGACGCCCGTGCCGGCTTCGATCATCAAATGCGTGCCGCGATTGAACGCATCGGCGACATGCGCTGACATCGTCTCCTGCTCAGGGCGTTCTTCATAGCCGTTCAATTTGGCGAGCGGCCCGTGCGGTCCCATCATGTGACGAACGTCTTCCGGTTTGACCAATTCGCACGGGGGTTCATCGCGGAAGGAATCGTCGTCTTCGTCGTCCGGGCGCAACGTGTCAATGATCTTCGAGAAATCGTTGAATAGCTTTTCGAGCGCGATTTTACCGGAATGAAACGTTTCACTGAACTGATCGTTGACCGCGTTGCCTTCCGCGGCTTTAAGCAACTTCCGCAAGGGATGCTCCGTCTTCGCCAGCATCCAATTCATCTCCGCAAGCAGCGGCAGCGGAAGGCGCAGAAGATCCGTTTCAAGGCCCAGCCAGACGCGTTCGATTAATTCGGGTTCCGCCGCGAACGTGTCGGGGTCGGGCGAATCGATTAATTCTGTATTTACGTCGCTGGGTGTTTCAAGCGTATTCGAAGCAGAACGCGATTTTCCATAAAGAATCGCGAGGTCGCGCACACCTGTCCGACCAGCGGTTGGTAGAACAATCGATGCGAGTTCATCAACGCCAATCACTGCGGGACCAGGCAAGCCCGGGAATCCAGCGGAACGCCCGGCTTCTCGTAATCCTTCACGCGCCGTTTCGCCGAATGCGACGATCCATGCATCCGAACCCTCAGCGAATTCGACGAAATCTTGAAGCGTCGTATCGGCATCGCGTGCGCGGTCGAGTGTGTTGTTCGTAATGCCGGTCAATCGCGATTGCGCCACCGTGAGCCGTTGGCCGCGCGCAAGCTGATCGAACGTGTGTGCCGAGCCGTCCGAATGGATGCGCCGACCAATAAATCGCACCATCGTCCCGGCCCCATTGGGTTCCGCGGTGACGAGCGTGAGATAGACCGGTTGGGAAAATAAAATCGGATTGGCCATACGTAACGGATAGCCTACCGCACGAATGATTTCGCGCAACCGAGCGCAAGGCGATGGCGAGCCTTTTTAGAACCTATCCCAAAACTCGGCGCGTCCAGATGCGCCACGCCGCCCGCCGCAAGCAGATGGATGCGTCGGGTTTTGGGATAGGTTCTTAGCAGCCTATTGAGTCCAGCATGCCACATTCCATACCCGTTCCATAAAATGCACGTATGTGCATTCACTCCTCGATCATGCTCCCTTGGCTCTCAATTTTCATCTCAATCTTCGTTCCACAAGTTGCACATACGTGCATTTTTCCTTCCACACGTCCCAATTCTCGATTCCAAACCGTTTCATAAATTGCACATTGTGCGCACAATTATATAATAGTGATATATTTTAAGTGCCGTTTCCCTCATCCGTCGCCCTATTTTCGAATACCCATGTCTATTTTCGCGTTCATTCGCGTCACGCGCATTATTCGATGTTAAAGCCGTTAAAACCCTTTCCAGTCAGTATGCTCCCTCTGTAATATTCAACGGATCAATTTTCGACTTTTGACACAGGTGTGTCGAGTGGCTGCGAAATAACCCCAAGGGCCTGTAAAACAATAAACTGAAGAAGTCCGCCGCGTATTTCGGCCTGGGTCGAGGCGGACGCTCAGTCAGATATACGAGTGTATCTCTGACTGAGCGTTCAACGAAGAGCCAGGCCGAAAGACGCAAGCAATTCTTCAGTTTATTATTTTACAGGCCCTAAACAGATGACGTGCCAGTCGTGTGACGGATCGAACGTTACGCCGCGACAGAGCACTCCCGCATCTTTGCCAGTCTCCAAGGACCGCTGCGGCATGCTACTCCACTTCCTGATCACAGTTCCTGAATTTCTCCTGCGATTTTTCAGCACGTTGCAATTGAACGGTGAATATAATGATGCGTCGCGTTGAACATCCTTCGCTATAGCAGGGAGCAGCTTTTGAGCCACTATTGCAATAACCGGGTCGATATGAGCGGGTTGAGTCGTCGTGAGCTGTTGAAACGCTCCGGGTACGGGCTGGGGGCGATGTGTCTCGGGGCTCTGCTGGGGGAAAGCGCTTCAGCGGGGGACGCAAAGGGCGCTCGAAAGCCAGATTTTAACGGGACGTGCAAACGCGTCATTCACATCTTCGCCGGCAGCGCGCCGTCGCAGTTGGATACGTTCGATCCCAAGCCGGACATGGCGGCGTTGGCGGGAAAGAACGATGGCGGCAGAGGGGCTTTGTTTCCGACGCCGTTCAAGTTCAACAAATGCGGCAAGAGCGGCTTGAAGATCAGCGAACTGTTTCCAAAGTTGTCAGAGCGCGCCGACGACATGTGCGTGATCCGTTCGATGACGACGGACGTCCCGGCGCATGAAGTGACGTCGCAGTTGATGAACACCGGAAATGGGATTTTAAAGCGCCCGTCGTTGGGTTCGTGGACGTTGTATGGATTGGGCGTGGAGAACGAAAATCTGCCCGGGTTCGTATCGATGGGCGGAAACATTGCCGCGCGCCAGGCGGCATTCTTGCCGAGCACGTGCCAGGGAGCGCTCGCGAATTACGCGCCGGGGCGCAAGGTCGAGGAAGTGCTGCTGAATCTGCGCAGCGAATTCAATTCGTTTGAGGAACAGCGTCAGCAGTTGGATCTGGCCCGGAAGCTGGATTCGATGCACGTGAAGACGGTGCAGAAAGAAGAGCAACTCGAGTCGCGCATCGATTCGTTCGAACTGGCGTTCAAGATGCAGACAGCAGCGACGGATGCGTTCGACGCGATGAAAGAAACGGCTCAGACGCGCGAGCGCTACGGCAACACATTGATCGGCGGACGGCTGCTGGTGGCTCGACGTTTGGCTGAACGCGGCGTACGATTCATTCAAGTCGATGCCGGCGGTTGGGATCATCATTACAGCTTGAAAAAATCGATCACAAAGACGGCTGCCGACATCGACCAGCCCGCGGCGGTGTTGCTGGCGGATTTGAAGGAACGCGGGATGTTGGATTCAACGCTGCTGGTGTGGGGTGGGGAATTCGGACGAAATCGGCGACAAAGTCGGCTCAAACGGCGTCCACGTGCACGACCTGCACGCAACGATCTTGCACCTGATGGGTTTCGACCACACGAAGTTGACGCACCGCTACAACGGCCGCGATTTCCGTCTGACCGACAATTTCGGAAAGTTTATCAAAGGAATAATTGCGTAGGAATGTGTGCGAATACGACCCGCGAGCTGTCGCCGTTCCCGCTCGTGGGGTGAGGGGAAAGCGCGAGACTTTCGCTGTGCCCGCTTCAAGAAATAATGATCAGTAAAACGTCGTTACATAGCCCAGTCGCCAAAGTGCAAGAGGAAACGAATGATTGTCAGCATCTTCAACGACGTGATCGGACCGGTGATGCGCGGCCCGTCAAGCTCGCATTGCGCGGCGGCGTTGCGTATCGGGCGTCTGGCGCGCGATCTGATGGATGGCGAATTCAGCGAGGTTCTCGCCGAATTCGATCGCAGCGGTTCGCTTCCGAGCACGCACGAATCGCAGGGCTCGGACATGGGACTGTGCGGGGGATTGATGGGCTGGGACGCCGCCGACGAACGCCTGTTGGATTCTCCGAACGCCCTTCGCAATGCTGGAATGAATATTCGCTACGAGACGGTCGATGCAGGCGATCCCCATCCGTGCACCTATCGATTGACGCTGAGCAGCGCTCGACAAAAGCATTCGCTGATCGCGATTTCGACGGGCGGCGGGATGATGGAAGTACTGGAGATCGACGGGATCAAACTCTCGATGTGCGGCGATTATTTCGAGACTCTGATTCGCGTCACCGGGGACGGTACCGACGTGTCCGGACAGATTCAGCGCGCAAGCGGCGCTCACGAAATCCTTCTGCACAAAGCACCCGATGGCACATGGATCGAAGCGCGCGGAGCGTCGTTTGTCGATGAAAAAATCCTCGCGAGTCTGAGTGCGACCGGCACGGTCAGCCTGGTGAAAAAACTGGGCCCTGTTCTTCCGGTCATGTCGCGCCCGGACACAAAAGTGCCGTTCACGACGTGTGCGGAATTGCTGCGCTACGATGCCGGGCGTGGGATTCCGATTTGGAAACACGCCGTCGCGTACGAAATGGCGCGCGGCGGATTGACGGAAGCGGAAGTCGTCGCGAAGATGGTCGACATCATTCGCATTCTGAGACGATCAATCGCCCAGGGTATTGCCGGGACGCAGTACGACGATCGCGTGCTGGGGCATCAGTGCGGAAATTTCCAGAAGCAGATGCAAGCCGGGCGATTGCTGAACGGCGGCGCGCTGAATCGAATTGTTCTCTACGTCACGTCGCTGATGGAAGTGAAGAGTTCGATGGGCGTCATTGTCGCGGCTCCCACGGCGGGCGCGTGCGCCGCGTTGCCCGGCGCGGTGATTGCGATGGCCGAAGAGATGGGATTGGACGAAGAAGCGATGGCGCGCGCGATGCTGGCCAGTGGGTTGATCGGCGTGTTCATCGCGACGGCGTGGACATTCGCGGCGGAAGTGGGCGGGTGCCAGGCTGAAGGCGGATCGGCTGCGAGCATGGCGGCGGCGGCGTTGGTCACTTTGGCGGACGGAACGCTTTCGCAGGCCGTGACGGCCTCGTCGATGGCGCTGCAGAGCATGATCGGATTGATCTGCGACCCAGTCGCCAATCGCGTGGAAGTGCCGTGCCTCGGAAAAAACGTGATGGCCGCAAGCAACGCTGTATCGTGCGCGAACATGGCGCTCTCGGATTTCGACGCGGTCATTCCGCTGGACGAAGTCATCGAAACAGCCAAGCGCGTGGCGACTCAAATGCCGCGCGAATTGCGTTGCACTGCGCTGGGCGGGCTGTCAATCACCCCGACGTCGCTGGCGCTGGAACAGAAACTCGCCGCGCGAAAAACCGGCTGCGGAACGGGTGGATGCGGATGTAAATCGTAGCAGCCGTTGAAAAGGGGGCGCATGGAAAAAGCCGAGCGATTTTTGTTCGGATCGAGGCGTCGAGCTTCAAGCGCTATC
>JANXLS010000872.1 GCA_025355035.1 Planctomycetota bacterium
CAGCACCGGGTCCGCCACTTCGACGAGTAATTCTTCGCTGGCGACTATCTGTTGAATTTTCTGAAAATCCGACCACGAAAATTCGCGTTCATGCGTGAAGTTGCTCCGACAATAGCGTTCAACCGAATTATAAAAGTACGGAAGCCGGATCACGACAGTCAACACTGCGATCGCAATCAAACTCCCGTTAACCCAGCGGTCCCATCGACTGGGCTGACCGGTTTGACTAATTTGACTGATGTGGAAAGTGTCGTTTAACATGAGCGCCAGTGCAGCGACGAACATCGGAAAGAACATGCCGACAGATTGCCAGGCGGCTGCCCGTGAATCCAACAGCCACAACCCCAACGCGATAACCAGTGGGCCGGTCAATAGTGCGATGGATGCGAACGATTTTTTTACTATCGCCAGACCCAAAGCCGACCCATGCAGCACCAGGACCGCGTATAGGCAACACAATGCCAGCGTCGGATTCAGATTGTTGTGACGAACGCCCAGTGACTCAACTTCCGCAATGCGCAGCCAGATGACGGGCCATTTAACGTCCCAATCCGGGTAGGTCAAAACGTTGGCCGGTAACAAGCTCAACAGACCGCTGGCGGCGTTTGCGACGAGGACTAGAAAGCCCAGCGCCAGGAATTGATGCCAGCGCTCTCTTCGCCAACGAAATCGTAAACAGCACCAAGCCACGGGGTATCCAGCGGCCGCCATGGCCAGCAGAAACGATACGCTAAGATGAGAATGGCAGATCGTTGCGCCAATGCACAAGAAAGCCAACGCCGGAAAACGGAAGCGGGCCAAAGGATTCGATTCTGTCACGCACAGGCCGATGACCAGAAGCACCGACGGATAGCATAGTATTTTACCCAAATACCCGGTGCGGCTGTAATCCATCCAGAGCGAGACGGCAATTCCGAAAATCGTCAGCACGAATGACTTAGATGTAGCACAACATATTGAGGCGACCGCCAGCAGTCCCGAGGCAAGCGCCACAGCGCACGCAAAATCGAATGAGAACACACCGGTATGTTCACGAAAAAGTGATGCGGTCCCCAGGAGATAAAAGGCCCCAAATCGGTGATCCATCCCGAAAACCACGACGAGCCAACTCGTATAAGGATTACTGGGATTGAGTTGTGGCATTACAGTGCGCGGGTGGGTACGGACCCAGTCCGCTGCCTGCGAATACCCGATTTGATCCGATCCATCCATAAGGAGAAATGCCGGGCCGGCGGAATGGACTAACGCGGCATTGCTAACTCGAGTGGCGAACAAACAGAGCGCCAGCGAAACAAGTATCCCAACCAACAGGGTCGACCGCGGCTGCGTTCGAACGAATTTGAATACCCGGGCGTGGCATAACGCAATCGTGAACGCGCACATACAGGGAATGCACAGCAGTGCAGCACGCGAAAGCGTTAGACCGTAATTGTAGCAAAAACTTAAACCCACCGCGAGTGCCAGCAACCCGGCTTGCGGTGCGGCCAGCCAGAGAAATGGGATCTTATTTCGAAAAGGCAACAGCAGCCAACCGCCGCACATTCCCAAGACGAATAGAGTCAGAACAACCACACCGAATTCGTAAATCAACGGAAATGGAATGGACAAGGACTGAGTCTTCCTTTGATCGTTCGTGCGAAAAAATCGCTGTTGCTCTATTTTTGGACGCGTAAAAAATTGAAGTGCAAACCCTTTTTTCTCTGAATCGTAGTTCATTTTCCCCGAATTGAAAGCACTTTGACTTCCCACTTGAACAACGCTAAAACAGGCCGATGCTTAAACCGACATTTGACGAACCGAAGGACTTGAAATCCGAGTTGCAATCGGAACGTTTTTACGAACGATTCCTGTCGATCTTCTTAGCGTTGGTGTTGGCCGTCGCATTCAGTTACATCATTTTCAATTATTCGCGCGAGCATGGTCGCTGTGCATCCATTCCGTTTTACGATGATTGCACGTATATTTTAAGTGGTGCAGTACGCTACAAGATACTGATGAGCGACGGCCCGTTGGCGTTGATACGGTTTCAAGCTCAAAACTTTTCTCATTCCCCGTGGTCCGAATTTCTAGCCCTGTTCTCCTACGTGGTTTTTGGTCTGAAAGAACATGCGCCGTACGCCGGCAACGCGGTACTGGTTGTAGCGTTTTTGCTTATGGTCAATAACCTGATGGCAGGCCGACGCATATGGGAGAAAGTGCCGACCTTTGTATTCGCTCTCTCGATTCCGTATACAACGTATTGCATCTACGAGTTCCGTCCCGACCTTGCATGTTCGCTGTTCACTGCCTTTGGCGTCATCGCCACGGTTCGCTCGAGTTGGATTGATTCCTCGCGCTGGCATCGTGCGAGTTTGGGTGCCATTTTCGGTGCGGCCATGCTGACCAAGCCTTCGGTCTTTCTGCTTACCGGAATGTTCTTTGTCCTCTCGATGATTTTTTCGTTGGCCATCGATTTCATGCTGAAGAGTCCGAGGACCTCGCTCAAATCCATTCTGTCGAGCACCGTTCCTGCGATCGTTACTTTTATACTCGTCTGTCTACCGCATTACTTTTTCGCGATTCGCTACGTGTTTTATTATTTTTGGTTGGGCATGGTCTACGAGCGCAAAATTTGGGATTTAAACGCCTCAGCAATGGTCCACGCGCGTTTCTATTTGGACGACATGCACAGCGGCGGGATCATGCTCGGCAAGCACCTCTACAGTCTCTTTGGACTGATTGTGTGCGGATGGGTGGTGAGTGTGTGGAAAGGCTCGCGCGCCGACAGACTGCGCACAATTGCTTTCAGCATACTGCTGCTGATCTCCTACCTCGTGCCGACATGCAATGGTGTGAAATCCATGTTTCTCGGAGCAATTTTCCACGCCATGCTGATCATGTACGCACTGTGGAGCGTCGCGTTTCTGGGTGGTATTTTTAGTCACGCGCTCACTCAAGTGAACATGGCAGAAACATTGGATCGGATTCGATCGGCAAATCGAAAACGGAGCGTGGCCGTTGGCGTTTGTTTTCTGGCGCTCGCCATCGTCGGCTGTTTGAGCATTATCGCTCCGGTCAACTATGGCGATCGAACCAACCCGATTGTGATTGCCCGAAATCGCAGCCGCGACACTGTGTATGATATTGCCGTCGATTACATGAAACGGAATCCCGGCGACAATTTGAAAATCTTTATGGCCTTTCATGGAAATTTGAATCTGTCCAACATCAGTTTCAATTTTGTACGCGCCGGACTGAAGACACCGTCGTTCGCAAACCTTGATAAATATTACCGCCCAGACGAAATTCAGGGCAATATTCAATGGGCGGATTTTATCGTCGCCCCCGAACCCGGGCACACCGATACGAATTTGAATCTTCCTGTGGGCGAACATGAAGATGACATTTTGCGTTTGTTGCGAAGTACTCCCGGATTGAACGAAACGCATAGCATTCCGTTTACCGATAAATTCGCTTATTACATTTTTGAAAAAGACCGGCGGTTCGAGTTCTTCGGGTATGAAGCGGGACTCGGAATCGTGGATAAGCGGGGGGCGATTGTAGGTCAGCCCACGGGCTGGGCGGTCGTCGGCTCGAGTCCGTCGTCAACGTTCCGCCCGAAAGGGGAGCCAGCTCCGCGCTATCGGATCGACCTCGAGGGGGCCGCAACGATGAAAAATCTCACCGTGACGCTCCAAGCCGGAAACACTGTTGTGGCCAAACACACCTTCGTCCAACCCAGGGTAATTGAGTCTTTCAATGCAGAATTTGAACTGCCCGAAAAAGGCGACATTACAATCAATTATTCATCCGAAACTCCTGTTCCGCCGAAGACCGAAATGGTGTATTTTAACAAATTCAAACTCTACACGTACGCGTTCAATGG
>JANXLS010000896.1 GCA_025355035.1 Planctomycetota bacterium
CGACCGCCTCGACGTCCTGATTCGAGGCACACAAGGCCTCTCGATCGGCTGCGCCCGGTGTCACGATCACAAATTCGACGCCATCACGCAGAAGGATTATTACGGCCTCTTCTCAGTCTTCGCCTCCTCGACCGAACCGAAAGAATTGCCGCTCATCGGCAAACCTGAAACCTCGCCAGCCGCCGCCGAATACGACAAGGGCATGAAAGCATTGGAAGCCGATCTCGACACGCTTAAGCAAAAACTCCTCGACGAAAAACGCGCTGGCCTGCGGAGCGCCAAATCCATAGCCGATTATTTAATGGCCGTTCATGACCTCGCCGACAATCCAGGCGACAAACTCCGCCAGCGCGATTTGAACGGCTTCGTCTTCGCGCGTTGGAAAGGTTTTGTCCGAACAACCGCCAAGCCCGGTGATCCGCTTTGGTCGCCTTGGGCTGCGCTCGCTTCGCTGAAAGACGCCGACTTCGCCGCCAAAGCGCCAGAACTCGCAAAAACTTTCGCGTCCAACGCTGATGCCAAACTTAACCCGCTCGTCGCGAAAATGTTCGACGGCAAAGCCCCCGCCACGCTGCGCGAAGTCGCCGACAAATACGCCGCGCTGATCGCCGCCCACGCCAAACCCGCCGTCGAAAGCGATCCCTCGGGTGAAGCGCTGCGTCTCATAACGTTTGGCGAAAAATCGCCGCCGAACATCGCGCTCGCCGATCTTGAACAGGTGCTAAATCGCGCGGACATGAACAAGGAACGCGACGTCCGAAAGAAGATCGAAGCGCTCGCCTCTACGCATCCCGGCGCGCCGCCCCGCGCGATGGTCATGAACGATCTCCCCACGCCCGTCACGCAACACGTCTACCTGCGCGGCGATCCCGGTCGGCACGGCGATGTCGCGCCGCGTCAATTCATCAGCCTGATTTCAGCCGCCAACGGTCAGCCCTTCAAAGAAGGCAGCGGTCGCCTCGACCTCGCCAGGGCCATCGCCAGCCCCCAAAATCCGCTCACCGCGCGCGTGATGGTCAACCGCGTCTGGTTGCATCATTTCGGCTTCGCACTCGTCCGAACCCCC
>JANXLS010000971.1 GCA_025355035.1 Planctomycetota bacterium
CGACCGCCGCCACCGCCAGACGGGGCGCGACCGCCCGCGCGTTCTCGTATAGTCGTGAACGATAAAGGCAATTCGCATTCCGAACGTATCTCCCGTATCTCGACAATTCGTTGTACTTAAAACGCGTTTTCCCGCGCGCAAGCGTTCTGAACGCAGCCGAGCAGTTCGAACAACTCGATGTTCGTTTCGCGCTATCAATTTTGCGGTGACATGAATCAGTATACCCTGCGTCTCGTAAAAAAACGATCTTGCTTCCGGAATCGAATTCAGAACCGACGAGCACTTTGAAGCGTTCAAAATTCTCGTCGCTCCCCCTTTAGGTTTCGTTCCGTGCATCGGCGAAACATTCGCGGTTTTGATGTTGTTGAGCTTCTCATCTCGACTATAATTCGTTTTAATGTCGCGTTTCACTTCACTATTTTTAGTGCTGACTTTGTTTATATAAATTGCTCATAAATAGAATGAACGGGGACGGAGTATGTCATTACGCGTCCTGACGCTGTTCGTTACTCTATTTTAATTGCTTTTAGTTATTCGACTTCTCGATAGAATCCCTCCCAAAATATGGTCCCTCATTCAACTCAACGCGCCGCTGCCGTTTTGGTTATTAAACCTTCTCGCGGGTGGGTCTCGTTGCAATTGGGCGAAGTCTGGAACTACCGCGAACTCCTCTTTTTTCTGGCGTGGCGCGACATTAAAGTTCGCTACACGCAGACCGCCCTGGGTGCCGCATGGGCGCTCATTCAGCCGTTTTTTACGATGATTGTTTTCACTGTATTCTTCGGACGGTTGGCGGGTATCGACAAAATGACGGGCGACACGCCGTATCCGCTTTTTGCTTTTTCGGCCCTGGTGCCATGGCAATTTTTTGCGTATGCATTGGCGCAGTCCGCCGACAGCGTTGTTGGCAGCTCAAACCTAATTAAAAAAGTATATTTTCCACGCTTGATCATACCCTTATCGAGCGTCGTCGCCGGATTCGTCGACTTTCTGATCGCGTTCGCATTTCTGATCGCGATGATGGCTTGCTATCACGTCTACCCCACCCTTAACGTGCTCTGGCTGCCGGGGTTCCTGCTGTTGGCGCTCATCACATCGTTGGGCGTCGGTCTGTGGCTGTCAGCGTTAAATGTGAAGTACCGGGACGTGAAATACACGCTCGGATTCCTCACGCAATTCTGGATGTTCGCCACCCCGATCGCCTATCCCAGCGACAGGATCAAAGATGCAACGTTAAAAGCAATTTATGGTGTCAATCCCATGGCTGGAGTTGTCGAGGGATTTCGCTGGGCACTATTGGGAAACTCCGAAGCACCCGGTCCAATGATCTGGGTTTCTGTCGTGGCTGCACTCTTTATATTTATCTCCGGTGCATTTTATTTCCGCCGCTTGGAGCGTTCATTTGCTGACGTTGTTTAGCAAGACGTTTCGGGTATTGATGCAAAGCAATTTGAAGTTATGCGCGTCTGCCATCTAGGAAAATACTACCCTCCGGCTCCCGGGGGAATTGAAACGCATCTGCAAACGCTCGTGCGTGCACAGAAATCGCTCGGCATGTCGCCGCACGTTCTGTGTATGAATCACGAATCAACTGTTCCCGGCGGCACTACCTTCGATTGCGGTGTGCAGATTGAACGCTTCGATTCCAAAGTATCGCTCTTTGGATTGCATTATTGTCCCGCCCTGGCGAGTGCGATCCAAAGTGCCGAAACCGATCTCTTCCACCTGCATGTCCCCAATCCGGTCATGTTGCTGCATCTCTATCTAGCGCAGCCAAAAGCACCCATTATCGTAACGTATCACAGTGACATCATTCGCCAACGAATACGAGCCGCGCTGTTCCGCCCAATCGAAAATTACGTCTATCGACGCGTTTCAAAAATACTGGTCACAAGCCCGAACTACACAGCAGGTTCGAAATTTTTGAAGCACTATACGAGCCGAATCGAAGTTCTTCCGATGGGCCTCGATCTCGATCCGTACCTCAACCCCAGCGACGCACATGTTGCCGCAGCCAATGAAATTCGAGCGAAATATAAACAACCGATTTGGTTGACGACAGGTCGATTAATTTATTACAAAGGCCTGTCGAACGCGGTTCGTTCCTTGAAAAAACTTCCCGGCACGCTCGTCATGGTTGGCGGCGGAACAGAAGAAGACTCGCTGCGTGCTGAAGTCAAATCGCTGGGCCTCGAATCGCGAGTCGCGTTTGTCGGGTACGTCGCATCGCATTTCGACATCATCCCTTACTACCTTGCCTCGACTGCACTTTGGTTTCCATCGAATGCCCGTTCCGAAGCGTATGGATTGGTACAAATTGAAGCCATGGCGTGCTCCCGCCCCGTCATCAATACCGATATTCCGCACAGTGGCGTAACTTGGGTGTCTCCGCACGAACAGACCGGCCTGACGATCCCGATCAACGATGCCGACGCGCTTGCCGACGCATCCCGGAGATTACTTGACGAATCCGGTTTAGCCGAGCGCTTGGGAGTCGCGGGACGCGAACGCGCGATCAGCAACTTTGATCACCGCGTCATGGCCCAACGCAGCCTGCAAATCTACGAATCCTGCGTGAAATAAAATTATGTTAAACGTATTGCACGTTTCGGCGGGAAACCTGTACGGCGGAGTAGAGACGATTCTTTTGTCTTTGGCCCGGCACCGCGCGCACTGCCCGGAAATGAATACCGAATATGCGCTCTGTTTCGATGGGCGGATTGCTCAGGAATTGCGCGATGAGAAGGTCAGTGTAAATATCCTTGGCGACGTAAATTTCAGCCGCCCTTGGTCGGTTTGGTCAGCGCAACAGAGATTTAAGCAGGTTATCAACGAGCGTAAAATTGATGTCGTCGTCTGTCATTCGGCATGGCCGCACGCAATCTTTGCCAAGTCCGCCCACAAATTGAAGCGTCCCGTTGTATTCTGGCTGCATACCCGAGCGGAAGGCAAGCATTGGACCGAGCGTCTGGCTGCACGAACGCCGCCCGATTTTGCGATTGCCGTCAGCCGCGACGCCGCCGAAACGATGCCGCTCGCGTTTCC
>JANXLS010001029.1 GCA_025355035.1 Planctomycetota bacterium
CTCCTCGACGAACCGACGAATTATCTCGACGTCGAAGGGATGGACTGGCTCGAAACGTGGATCAAGAAATTCCGCGGAGCGATCCTGATTGTTTCGCACGACCGCCATTTTCTCGATCGGATCGTCACGCGAATTGTCGAACTTGAAAACTATCATCTTCACGAATACACAGGTTGCTTTGCCGACTACGTTCGCGAACGAAAACTGCGCTTAAAGATGATCGATGCTCAACACATTCACGAAGAAGAATTGCTCGTCTACGAAGCTGACGCGATCGACGATCGAAAACAGGCCGCGAGGGCTCCCACCGAATGGTTGAAGAAAAAACTCGCGAACATCAAAAAGAGCGTTCAACCGCCGCCGATGGAACGCATCATCACCGACATTTACCAAAACCTGCGCGTCTCCGGCCAATTGCTGCGCATCAAAGAACTCTCGAAATCGTACGACGGAAAAGAACTTTTTCGCAGTGTCACGCTGACCATCAGCAAAGGCGAACGTCTTGCGATTCTCGGTCCAAACGGTTGCGGAAAGAGCACCCTGTTGCGCTGCATCACGGGCGACGAATCCGCTGATGCCGGAAGTGTTCAATGGATGAGTACCGGCAATAATCTTTCGTTCTCCGGCGTTTCGTTCAATCATATTCTGCGCGACCTCGATCCCAACGAATTGCTGTCGCGCGTCATTGGCGGCACGTACGGCATCGTCAAAGATGCCGCGCGCAAAGACGTCAAAGAATTCCTGTCCATGTTCCAATTCTCCGAACTCGACATGAAGCAGCGCCTGGGCCAATTGTCCGGGGGGCAAAAAGCGCGCGTCGCATTGGCGCTCTGCCTTCTCTCCGGCGCCGGATTGTTGATCCTCGACGAACCGACAAACCATCTCGATCTTACCAGCACACAAGTCATGGAACGCGCACTGACGCATTTCCCCGGGGCTGTTGTGGTCGTCAGCCACGACCGGTTTTTCATCGACAAAGTCGCGACGCGTCTTCTCGTCTTTGACAGCACTCCCACGCCTCGACAAGTCGAAGGCAATTGGACGACGATGACCGCGTCAAGGGTCTAATCGTCCCGCTTCGGGGCTGTCGCGGTTCAATATTTATCTCGCACCAAACACGTCGCGGTGTACGCACACGATATTGAATCACTCCCTTCACTTTCGCAATGGAACCACCATGCCATCTTCAATTCAAAATTCGTCGCGCGCCCTTGTACTGGCGAGCGCGTTGCTCTTCGCATTTTTCGTTTCGATCGGCAACGCGCTTCACGCCGCCGAACCGTCCCCATTCGGACTCGTCGCCGCATCGAACCTTGATAACAGCGCGTTCGCTCAATGGCTCGACGGGAAAGAATCGCCGATCGTTCTCCCGCCGAACGAAGCATCGAAAGGCGAGAACATCGTCGTCTGGACAGACAAGAGCGGCCCGATCCACACGGGTGTCGCGTTCGGCGAAGCGAACGTGACCGGCATTCGCCATTTGCGCATCGGCTTCCGCGACGCCGTCCTCGTTGGATCTATCATGGTGCGCGGCGGCGGTGCGATCAGCGTTCTCACGACAAGCGCTGCTTATCCCGGCGATCTCGGCAAAGATGAGCAGTGGGAAAACGCCGAGCGCATCGACAATGCGCGCGTCGGTCGCGTTGAAGTTGCGAAAGAAGATTATGCGATGTGGGTGCTGCCCAAGCCCGCTTTTATCCGGGCGATTCGTTTCTCTCATACCACCGTTGCGAGCGACAAAACGTACGCGGGTTGGCTGGGAGCGATCGCGCTTTTTGACCGCCGCTTGGCAAACGTCGCGCCTTTTTCCGTGCCAACGTCGAACCTCGATACAGGCCACCCCGAATTGCTGATCGATGGCCACATGCGCCCGGAGTGGCAGCGCTTCGATTCGTATGACAAATCGCCGACGCGCCCGGAGGACGTCGTCTCCGAAGAGCATCCCGCGTGGGTGATGCTTGCGTGGTCGAAGCCTGTCGCGCTGCGCGGACTCGCCGCGCTTTCGCTGGGAGCTCTGACCGCCGACGCGCAGATCTACGCCGGCCCGGAGTCCCAGCATCCGCGCGAAGCCCGTGAAGAAGATTGGAAGACCATCAAACGCTTCACCAAACTCGAGCCCGAATACCCGCGTACGCTTCCGTTGCGCTGGCTCGATTTCGGCGAGACCGTCACAACGCGAGCCGTCCGTTTAAAGATGGTTCAAGCCATCGACCCCAAGCGGTTACACTCGCATCTACACGCTGCTGATCAGGACGGTCGCCGCGTTTTCATTTCAGAATTGATGGCGCTCACGTCGCTCGGTGACAATCCGCTCGCGAGTATCATTCCCCAAGTCGCGGAAGAACCGCACCCGCCGATTCCGATTCGTTTCAAACTTGCCGAAGCTGGTTTTGTGACGCTGACCATCGATGACAAGAATCAGCGCCGCGTTCGAAATCTCATCAGCGAATCAGCTTTCCCCGCAGGCGAAAATACGGCGTGGTGGGACGGGCTCGACGATCTCGGTCGCGACCCCGACGCAGCCAAGCACGGACTCTACAACGTCCCCGGCTCGCCCGTCCTCCCCGGCGATTACATCGGCCGCGGAATTTGGCACAAAGACGTAAACCTGCGCTACGAATTCCCGATTTATACGGCTGGAAATCCGGCGTGGAACACTGAAGACAAAACTGGCGCGTGGCTCGCCAATCACACGCCGCCCCAAGCCGCTCTCTTCGTCCCAGCCGAACACGGGCCGAATGGAAAAGCGGCGATTTATCTCGGCAGTTACGTCAGCGAAGGCACGCACGGTCTCGCGTGGGTTGATCTTGACGGCAAAAAATTGGGCGGCGTCAATTGGATCGGCGGCGCTTGGACGGGCGCGCCGTATCTCGCGCGCGACGCATCGCCCCACGCGATTCCGGAGCACATCGTTTACGTCGCTTCCGTTTGGGAAACCGGCAAAGCATCCGGCAACGCCGAACTTCGCCTGACCGCGATGACCGCGAAAGGCGAGCAGCCCATCTATAGGGAGGAGTGGCAACTACCTGGCCCGCGAGTCTCGCACGATGACATGTTCACGTCGCAAATCAGCGGCGTTGCAGCAAACGACGGCGTCCTTGTCGCAGCGTTAAAGCGGCTCAACAAAGTCGTCCTTGTAGACGCAACATCAAAGAAGCGAAAAGGCGAACAGACGATTAACGATCTGCGCGGTCTCGCGTTCGATTCACAAGGCCGATTGCTCGTGCTCAGCGGAAAACGCCTGCTCCGTTTTGCCGTCAACAAGGACGGCGCGCTTGGTCAAGAACAAGCGGTCGTCACGACTAACCTTGAGGATCCGCAGCACATTGTCGCTGATGTCACAGGTCGCTACTTCATCTCCGACGGCGGTGCGTCGCATCAGGTCAAAGTCTTCGACGCGAGCGGAAAATTCCAATTCGCCATTGGCAAAAAAGGCACTCCCGCCGCCGGGCCCTACGACGAAAAACAGATGCGCAACCCCGCCGGCATCACGCTCGACAACGCCGCCCAACTGTGGGTCGCCGAGCGCGACGAACAACCCAAACGCGTCAGCGTCTGGAAGACCGACGGCACGTTCGTCCGTGCGTTTTACGGTCCCAGCGAATACGGTGGTGGCGGAACGCTCGATCCTAAAGACGCGTCGCTCTTCCACTATCACGGCATGAGTTTCGCGCTCGATTGGACGAAAGGCACATTCGCGTTAAAACAGATCTACTACCCCGGCGCGGACGCCCAGGCCCTCGCCTTCCGCTGCAATTTTCCCGAAGCGCCCATCTACGTCGACGGTCGCCGCTACTGGACCAATGCCTTCAACAGCAACCCGACGGGAGGGCACGGCAGCGCGTTCGTTTTTGTTGATCGCGAAGGCGTCGCCGTAAGCGCGGCAGGATGTGGTCGTGCGAATGGGTGGGATGCATTGAAGGCCGACGAATTCAAATCGCGCTGGCCGAAGCCTGTCAATCCCAAAGAGGATCTCTACAAACAGGAAGCGACGTTCGTCTGGAGCGACCTTAACGGGGACGGCCACGTTCAGCCGGATGAAGTCACGATCATCGCCGGACGCTCGGGCGGTGTGACCGTTATGAACGATCTGGCAATGGTCATCAGCCGCGTCGATGGCAAGACACTCCGCCTCCCCGCGCAACGTTTCACCGACAAACACGTCCCAATCTACGATCTGGCTCACGCAGATGTGCTCGCTGAAGGCGTCGAAGGACCAAAGAGCAGCGGTGGCGATCAGGTGCTCGTTCATCCCAACGGCTGGTCTATCCTCACGCTCGGCGTCGCTCCGTATTCGCCTTATTCAATCTGCGGTGTCTTCAAAGGCCAGACGCGTTGGGCGTATCCGAATCCGTGGCCGGGCCTCCACGCATCGCACGAAGCACCGGTCCCGGATCGTCTCGGCGAAGTGATTGGCGCAACGCGCTTGTTGGGAAGTTGGATTGAACCCAAGGGGAGCGACGTCGGGCCGCTCTGGTTCGTCAACGCGAACATGGGAAACGTCTACGTCTTTACCGCCGACGGAATGTTCGTCCGAACACTCTTCCACGATTCGCGCACCGGAAAGCCGTGGGCGATGCCGCGCGCCGAACGGGGTATGTCGCTCAACGATATCACGCTTCACGACGAAAATTTCTGGCCGACTGTCGCGCAGACGCCTGCCGGTGATGTGATCATCCAAGACGGCGGACGCAGCAGCCTCATCCGCGTCGAAGGCCTCGAAACGCTCCGCCGATTGCCCGAGGAATCAATCCATATCGGCGACGCGGAATTGCAAGCTGCCGTCGCATGGCGAGCCCAGGCCGAAATTGCGCGCCAACGCGAACACGGCACCGGGACGCTGGTCGTCAGCCTGTCCAACAAAGCGCCGAACGTCGATGGAAAACTCGACGATTGGAACGCTGCGCAATGGGCATCGATCGACAAGCGCGGGACGAAAGCGAACTTCAACAGCAGCAGCCGTCCCTACGATCTCTCCGCCGCACTCACCATCGCGGATGGCCGTCTTTTCGCGGCATTCAAAACCGGCGACAAAGATCTTTTAAAGAACAGTGGCGAGGAAGCGCTCGCTCCCTTTAAGACGGGTGGCGCGCTCGACCTGATGCTCGGCACCGATCCCAACGCAAATCCCAAACGCACCCAGGCCGCTCCCGGCGATTTGCGCCTGTTGGTGACGCTGATCGGCGATGCCAATCCGAAAAAGCCGCCCGTGCTGAAAGCGCTCTTGTATCGAGCCGTCGTTCCCGGTACCTCGCCCAAAGACCGCGTCCCGTTCAGTAGTCCCTGGCGCACGATCACATTCGACCGTGTCGAAGACGTCAGTTCCAAAGTCGTACTCAACGGTCAAAACGGAGACTTTGAATTCTCGATCCCGCTCGAAACGCTGGGCCTGAAAGTCGCTCCCGGCACAAAACTGAAAGGCGACCTCGGCATCCTCCGCGGCAACGGTTTCCAAACGCATTACCGTGTTTATTGGTCGAACAAAGCAACCGCAATCACCGCTGACGTGCCGAGCGAAGCCGAACTCAATCCGGGTTTGTGGGGAACCTTTGAATTTAAGCAGTAGATCGAACGGGTATTTATTTCGGAGCAGCGAAACATGTTCATCTCACTGAAGCACGGGTGTTCCGTAGCCGCTCTCTGCGTCGTCACGTATGCAATGTCGGGATTGCGTGCGGATGAACTCGCCACGAACGTGCTCGTAGAAAATGGAAAAGCGCTGCTGCCGATCGTCATTTCGAAGAACGCATCGGAAGCTACAAAAGTCGTCGCAGCGGAACTGGCGAGCTACCTTGGCCGGATGAGCGGAACGAAATTCGAGATTGTTGGGGGCGACGGCACGAGCGGCATTGTGTTGGGAACGCTGGCTGATTTTCCAAACGAAGCGCTCGTCAAACCGCTCGAAATTCGCAACACATTCGATGGCAAAGAAGGCTTCGCCATCCGGTCCGAACCCAATCGACTGCTGCTGATTGGAGCGACAGATCTTGGCGTTTCACATGCCGCGTTTCGCCTTCTGGAATACCTTGGTTGCCGATGGTTCTTCCCGGCAAGAGAATGGGAAGTGATTCCGAACTCAAAAACGCTGATCGTCTCGCTTGATATCGTCGATCGTCCGCGCATTCTCGCGCGGCGGATTTGGTATGGCTATGGTTCGTTTGCCGACAAGGGTCACCCAAACGGTGGGAGCACCCAAGGCGACTATGAAGCGTGGGCGCGGCACAATGGCATGGCCAGTTCGTTTCGCGTGTTCGCCGGCCACGCGTGGCAGAACGTCATCAGCGCAAACAAGAAGACTTTTGAAGAACATACGGAATATATCGCGCTCGTAAAGGGGGAGCGAAAAGGCGAACAACTCTGCGTCAGCAATCCAGCGGTCCGCGAACTCGCCGTTAAATGGGCGCTCGACGAAATCGCCAAGCATCCAGATCGTGAAATGGTCTCGATGGAATGCTCGGACGGGGACGGGCATTGCGAATGCGCGGACTGTGCAAAACTCGGCACCATTTCGGATCGCGTGTTCGGACTGGCCAACGATGTCGCGAAAGTCGTCGCAGTGAAACATCCGGGAAAATTGGTCGGTTGCCTTGCGTACAATCAGCACAGCGAGCCTCCGCATTTTCAGCTGGAAGCCAACGTTTATGTTCAGCTCACGGTCGGATTTATTCGCGGCAACTACAGCTTCGAACAACTGGCTGACCTGTGGCCACAGAAATGCCGCAGCATGGGGTTCTACGAGTATTTCAGCGTCTGGCTCTGGGACTTCGATAAATTGCCCGGAGGGAAGGGAGCCAACATTCCGCTCATTCGCGAGTCCATAAAGCGTTACGCGAAATTGGGCGCAACCAGTATGGATGCCGAGAGCGGCAACAATTGGGGTCTGCATGGGCTTGGCTATTACGTCGCAAACAAATTGATGTGGAATCCCGACGCGGACACTGATGCGCTGGTCGCCGACTTCTTTGAAAAAGCCTTCGGTCCCGCCGCCCAACCCATGCGCGATTATTACGCGCGTTGGGCTCCGGAAAATCAGCCGCTCATCAGTCGGGGGCGAATCGGAGAGATGTTTCAAGACGTCGAAAAAGCCACGCAACTTGCTCAAGATCGCCCCGACATTTTAGCCCGTTTTGATCACATCAAGCACTGCCTGCGTTACCTGCATTTGCGCTGGGAATTCGATCGCGAAAAAGACAAAGCAAAACAAAAGGAACTCGCCATCGCGATCCTCACACACGCGTATCGAACGCGGTACAATTACATGAACCATTGGGCGGCGATGCGCAGCACATTTGCGAGCGATCTCGCGAAGAAATTCGACGAGCCGACATGGAAGCAAAACGATAAGCCCGAAAAGCCGTGGATCGTCGAAACGCGCATCACGCGTGGTGAAACGGAAAAGCAGTTCAACGAAGGTCGCGACTTTTTTAAACCGACGCCCGTTCAAGAGCGCTCGTTTTCGTACAACGATCTCATGCCGGTGCATTTCGCCGACGCCAAGTCCGCAGTGTTGAACCAGGCTTACCAAGGCCCGGAGCGCTACGCGGTTGCGAGCGAGAAAGGCGAAGCGATCGAAATCGAGATCACAGTCGGCATCATCGCGTGGTATCGCGATCGGCCGGATGCGACGTGGTCATTGAACGATGCGGCGGGCAATGCTGTTGCGAAAGGGTGGCAGAAACTCGACGGAGAACCGCACAAGCTAACGATGAAAGTCCCGCTGGCGGGTACTTATTTTTTCGAATGTAACGACTCCTCCGCTGGATGGCGCATTCAAGTCGCCGCCGGTCGTCCCGCAGTTTGGATAGCCAAACGCGCCGCACGAATCAACTCGCTCGGCCAGCTTGCTGAACTCTTTTTCTATGTCCCGCGTGGCACAAAAACGCTTCACCTGTTTTACTCCGGAACGCAGTGCAAGATTTTAGACAGCGATCGCAAGGTGCTCCACGAAATAACGACGAACGACGAAGTCATATCTGTCGATGTTCCGACCGGGCAAGACGGAAAACTCTGGAGTATCACACAGCGATCCGCTCATCAAATCTGGCTCTTCAACGCGCCAAACGTTTACGCATCGTCGCCGTCATCGATGCTTCTTCCACGCGAGTTGGTCGGGAAAGATGCAGTGCCGTAGCGGGAATTGGAAGTCCGCCGCAGCGAATTACTCCTCTCGATACCATTAGACAGTCCGCTTGATTGAAAAGGGATGTCTATAGGCGGCCGGAAAAACTCGTGACAGACGGCGCTTACTTTCGATCAACGAAGCGATAACTGGGCTCGATGATTGGCGTAGTGTTTGAATAAATCTCGGACGTCGTCGCTATCGACATTATTTTAAATGCGTAGCGCGCATCAGAGGTGCTGATAATTCAATTCATCGCGATGTTGGTTGACGTTAGTTGACGAAGCTTGCGTCTGCCGCGAACTGCCATTCACGGAGTATTTTTAGATCAAGCGCCAGTGCGCGGAGGGTTAAGAATTCATCGATTGAAATCATTTTCCTATTCTTACTCCCGGAATTTTGACTCTCCTTCTAAAGCAACTCACGTTTGAATGTACACACATCTGCTTGCGGCGGGCAAGCTGGCTCTTCGTTGCTCTCGCACGCCGTATCTACTCAATACGGCTAAGCTCGAGCGCCTCGATCCAGCATGCCCGGCGCGGCGCATCTGCATGTACA
>JANXLS010001035.1 GCA_025355035.1 Planctomycetota bacterium
GTGTCGCCCGGTTCCGATCAGATCCATTCGACCATGACGCGCGACGGGCAGCTCGAAACATTGAAGGAAATGGGTGCAACCATTCTCGCCAACGCCTGCGGCCCGTGTATCGGTCAATGGAAGCGCGAAGACGTCAAGGAAGAAGACGGCAGCGCGAAAGTTCCGAACGTGATCGTGACCAGCTTCAACCGAAACTTCCGCGGGCGAAACGACAGCTTTGCAGCCACGCTGGCCTTCATCGGCTCACCGGAATTGGTCGTCGCCAAAGTCCTCGCCGGCTCGCTTTCGTTCAACCCCGTCACCGACACCATTCCCGGCCCGAACGGCCCGGTCAAACTCACCCCGCCCAGCGCGCCTGAATTGCCTGCCAACGGTTTCGTCCGCGACGAAAAAGGCTTCCTAGCTCCCGCCGCTGACGGCAGCGCTGTGGCCGTAAACGTCGACGTGAATTCGAAGCGCCTGCAATTGCTCGCACCATTTTCTGAATGGGACGGCAAGGATGTCATCGATGCGCGGATCCTCGTGAAAGCGCTCGGCAAGTGCACCACCGATCACATCTCCGCCGCTGGAAAGTGGCTCCAATTCCGCGGACACTTGGACAACATTTCGAACAATTTGTTGATCGGCGCAACGAACGCTTTCTCCAAAGAAATCGGCACCGGCAAGAATCTCCGCACCGGTGAAACCGGCATCGCCTACCCCGCCATCGGTCGCGATTACAAAGCGAACGGGATCCAGTGGGTGGTCTTCGGCGACAATAATTACGGCGAAGGCTCCAGCCGCGAACACGCCGCATTGGAACCGCGATTCCTCGGTGGCCGGGCGATCATCGTCAAGAGTTTCGCCCGCATCCACGAAACGAACTTGAAGAAGCAGGGCATGCTGCCGCTGACCTTCGCGAACCCCGCCGACTACGATAAGGTCCAGGAAGCCGACACCGTCAGCCTGCTGGGTCTTGCGAAGCTCGCGCCGGGCAAACAAGTCACCTGCGTCCTCAAGCACGCAGACGGCACTTCCGATTCAATCCAGTTGAACCACACGTACAACGCCGAACAAATCGAATGGTTCAAAGCCGGCAGCGCACTCAACTTGATGAAGAAACTGGACAAGTGACCGCGCGCCGCCCTTGCCCTCTCCTCTTGGGGAGAGGGCCGACGCAGGTACACCTGCGCGGGGTGAGGGGAAAGCGTGAGACTTTAGCCATGCGCCGGTCAATAAGACAGCGCCGAGGAGACTCGGCGCTGTTTCATTTCCCGATTTCCGATCCCCCATCACCGCTCTCTTCACCCCGTAATTTCCGCCGAACCCGTTCGAAATACGCCAACCGTTTCGCGACATCCTTCTCAAATCCAAACGGCCCCGGCTGATAGAAATGCGTTCCGCGCAACAGGTCCGGCAACGCTTCCTGCGGTGAAATCTTCTCCGGAAAATTGTGGTCGTATTGGTAGCCTTTTCCGTAGTCCAACGCTTTCATCAAATCCGTCGGAGCGTTGCGCAGATGCAGCGGCACCGGTTGCGGCCCCGACGCTTCGACTTCCGCTTTTGCCGCTTTGATCGCCATGTAAATCGCGTTCGATTTCGGCGCGACAGCCAGATACACCGTCGCCTGAGCCAGTGCTGTGTCGCATTCCGGATAGCCGATGAATTCCACCGCTTGTTTCGCCGCGAGCGCTTGCACGACCGCCTGCGGATCGGCCAACCCGATGTCCTCGCTCGCTGTTCGCACCAACCGCCGAGCGATGAACATCGGGTCTTCGCCCCCCGCAATCATCCGCGCGAGATAATACAGCGCCGCGTCCGGATCCGAATGCCGGATCGATTTGTGCAACGCGCTGATCAGATTGTAATGTTCCTCACCCGACTGGTCGTAAAGAATCGTGTTTCGCTGCAATGCCTCGCGAACGAGTTCCACTGAAATTCGCCGTTCGCGCTGACTTGGTTGTTCAGTTGTGCCTGATGCGGAAACGTCTGTTTCCGGCGCAGCATACGCCGCCAATTCCAACGCATTCAGCGCCGAGCGAGCATCGCCCCCGGCCAACGATGCCAGCGCGTCCCGTGCGTCCGGCGGCAACACTATTCCGCGCCCGCCCAACCCGCGTTCGCTATCCGCCAACGCGCGATCCAACAACATCGCGATGTCCTGAGTGCTCAAATGTTTCAACACAAATACGCGCGATCGCGACAGCAGCGCGCTGTTCAATTCGAACGACGGATTCTCCGTTGTCGCGCCCAACAACGCCAACGATCCGTCTTCGACAGCGGGCAAAAACCCGTCTTGTTGCGCTTTGTTAAAACGATGAATTTCATCCACGAACAGAATCGTCCGCCGGCGTTCAAAATTCAGCCGCTCCCGCGCCGCTTTGACCGCTTCGCGCACTTCCTTGATCCCGCTCGAAACCGCTGAAAACATTTCGAAATGCGCGTTCGCCGTCCGAGCCAGCAGAAATGCCAGCGTCGTTTTCCCCGTCCCGGGCGGTCCCCATAAAATGATCGACGGCAGCGGCGATAGCGATGTCGATTGCGACGCAATGCGCCGCTTTTCCTCTTCAAAAATCCGTCGTAGAATCTTCCCCGGCCCAACAATGTCCATCTGCCCCGTGAACTCATCCAACGACCGCGGCCGCATCCGCTCCGCCAGCGGGGCGCCCTGGTTGCGAACAGTCGTCGCCGCAGCAGCAAAAAGATCCATCGATCCGGTTCTCACGTTGAAGACAATCGATCCTGATAAAGCAGTCTGGAAACTCAGCAAAAACAAATACCGTCTGCGCGCTCCAGCAGAGACGAGCTCACTTGCATTTTTTGCAGCGAAAGATGTCCGCACCTTCAGTCGTCAAAAGTAGATCATCGCCGTCCCACGCGACCGCTTCCGTCTGCCCCAGAAACGCATTGACGCTTCGACGCGGAAAATCAAAGATTGGCAACTCGCCTTTGGCATTCGGTTTCATCTTTTCGAACGGCTCGCTAAGATCGATCACCATCACCGTGATGTAATTAATCATCGCCAAATGCAAACCATCGTTCGACAGTGCCGCGCCTGTAACAACGTTAAACGATTTCGTGCGACAAGCGACGGTCATCGCCACGCTTTCCGCAGGAGATTTTTCCGGCAACGGTAATTTAAAAAGCGATGTACCTTCAATCTGCTTCGAAAACAAATAGGCGCAACCGGCCCGGACGAAAACGCCTTCTGCATCGTACGGTCCCTCGCCCCGCGGATAATGAAATCGGAACGTTTCCGGCTCCGGTGGCTTCTCGTTCGTGTTGAACGCATCCGGTTCCGCAAATCGATAAAGAACTACGCCCTTGCGCTTGCCATTATTGTCGTTGCGATTGTTGTCGCCGCAATCGCACACAATAATGCTCCCCTGCTCGTCCATCGTAATCTCTTCCCAATCAACGTTCTCCGCATGCGGAATATCCACTATCCGCAACAGCTTTCCCGTCGAATCCACCGCAAAAATCCGCGCCGTATCCCCGGAGTCGTTGTGGGTCCAAAAGACATCTTTGTCCGGATAGCGCTTGCTCTTGATCAGCCCCGATGATTCGTCGATCACCTTCGGAAGTTTCCCGCACAACACGGGCGACGGAAGCTTTTGCACCGCAGTATCAGCGGAAAAAGAAGCGCTGAAAGATGAGCAAAAAAGCACCATCGCGTATAGGATAATTCGCACAGGATGACGCGCTCCGGATTCAGTGGCGTACGTTTTCGTCTGAGTCGTATAAGAACCTATCCCAAAACTCGGCGCGTCCAGATGCGCCGCGCCGGGCAAGTGGACCGAGGAAGTCGAGCGCAGCGTATTGAGACAAATACGCTTAGCGAGACTGACGAAGGGCCACGCCGCCCGCCGCAAGCAGATGGATGC
>JANXLS010001085.1 GCA_025355035.1 Planctomycetota bacterium
CTACAAAAACGGGGTCCATCATTGGTTTGTTTGCAGTTGCGACAACGCTCGCGTTTATCTCAGGTTGTGGCGGCGGAAATACGGCGGATACAACGCGAAATAAGCCGGATGAAGCGGCGGTCGTGAAGGTTGAAGCGGCGAAAGAAGACAAAACTGTTAAAGTCGCTGTCAAGGCCAGCAGCGGCGCGCCTTACTCTGCGGACTTGGCCAAGGGCACAGTAAAAGGTGTGGTGACGTTCACAGGTGCGGCGCCGAAGATGGCGAAGATTGCTGTTTCGGAGCAGGCTTGTAAGGATCATCATGGCGATAAGGGCCTGAAGAAGGAAGACATCGTTGTCAGCGACGACGGGAAGTTCGCGAACGTTGTCGTGTATGTCAAAGACGATTTGTCGGCCAAGTACAATTTCGCCGATTACAAGCTGCCAAACGCTCGCGTCAATCAAATTGGCTGTCAGTATGTTCCTCACGTCCTGGCGATGAAGACGGGCCAGCGACTGGACATCGAAAGTGGCGATGACGTTCAGCACAACGTCCACGCAACGCCCGCGGAAAATCCTGAATTCAACTACTCGCAGTCCACGAAGGGTACTTTGGAACAGCATCCGGCTTTTGGCGTTGCTGAAATGGGTTTGCCGATCGTCTGCAACGTACACGGTTGGATGGCTGCGCGCATCTGCGTGTTCGATCATCCTTTCTTTGCGGTGACAAACGACAAAGGCGAATACGAAATCAAGCTGCCGCCGGGATCGTACACGATCACGACGTGGCAGGAAGTGGGCAAGAAAAAGTTGACGGTTCCGGCGGATGTGAAGGTTGAAGTCACGGCGGACAAACCAGCAGAAGCGAATTTCGTTTACAAACCGAAGGAATAGTTCGATTGGAGTGAGGAGTAAGGAGTTTGGAGCCTGCATCGCTTCTCCAAACTCTGAACTCCAAATTCCAAACAAAAAATTGAAGCATTGACTACTGGGCACTGAACGCACGCATCGCAAAACGAGGTTAGGGATGACTTTTCGAATCAAAAAAATACTCGCGACACTGGCTTTGGCTGTGGCACTCTGCGCCGGGACAACGGCATCGGCCAAGGATCAATGGAAAGAGTCTTGGATGCCGGAAGGAGTAAGTTCGTATTCCAAAGACATCGACAACCTGTTTTATTTTGTATTGGTGCTGACCGGCGTGGTGTTCATCGCCACCGAAGGGTGCTTGATCGTGTTTGTGCTCAAGTACCAACAGAACGAGGAACGAAAGAGCTTTTACACGCACGGCGATCACAAACTTGAAATGATCTGGACGATCACGCCGGCCGTGACGCTGATTTTCATTGCGTTGGTGCAGGCGTCGACATGGAACCACATCAAGGACTCGACTCATTTTGCTGACAAAGCGCCCGACGCGAATATCAAGGACTACGTTCACGTGCAGATGTTTGCGGAACAGTTCTCGTGGTACTTCCGATATCCGGCGATTGTGAAGGA
>JANXLS010001094.1 GCA_025355035.1 Planctomycetota bacterium
GCCGACGACGTGTGAAAGAGTTGAAGAACAAAGGTATTTCATGCAAGGAACTGCTTTGCTGTGATGTCGAAATTTCGTTGTAGTGCTAAGCAGTCTGGAATTGGGAATCTCATCGGCGCGAGAAGACGACAGCATTTGGCATGTGGGGCCATCACTCTCCATAGAAATTCCGATTTTCGATCAGGGCGGGCCTCGGCGCGAGAAGGTTCAGGCTGAAATTCGTAAAGCTTTTGAACAACATGCGGCGCTTGCCGTCAGCATCCGCGCGAACGTTCGGACAGCGCGCGCTCGGTTAACGAAAGGACGCGAGCAGGTCATTTTTCTTCGCGACCAAGTCCTGCCGCGGCGCCAGGAAATCGTGGACGACACGCAGAAGCAGTACAACGCAATGCAGGTCGGCGTGTTTCAGCTTCTTCAAGCCAAGCGCGATCAGATCGACGCAGGCCGACAATATATTGAGCGCCTGCGCGATTATTGGATCGCGCGCAGCGGCGTGGAATTTATCGGCATGGGATTCACGGATGTGAAGAACGGTATGGCAGAATCCAGCGGCAGGGATTCGGAGCAGGCAGCGAATCAAGCCGGAAGAAAATCAACTCATTAGTCAGCGGAGGCAAACATGTCGATTACTCGAAGAACCATGATCCAGCAGGCTGCAACTGCGCTGATTGCCGGTGCCGCCGCAGGCGAGGGCACGGTGGCGTTTGCGGACGGCTCGCGCCAGAAGGATCCACCTCGGCAATCAGGCGACATCAAACCCGCTTGGACAAAACCAGCACTGGCGCCCGGCGAAGCGGGCAAGGACTACAGGCCGGTGGTAACGCCGAACAACATTTCGCTTCCGTTCAAAATCGTGAACGGTGTCAAGGTATTTCATCTCGTCGCGGAAGACGTCGAACATCATCTGACTAAAAAACTGTTGGCCAAATGCTGGGGCTTCAACGGTCACGTTCATGGCCCGACCATCGAGGCCGTGGAGGGCGACGCTATCCGCATTTACGTCACCAACAATTTACCTGGCGCAACGGCCATTCATTGGCACGGGATCATCCTGCCAAATGGAATGGATGGCGTTGGCGGGTTGACGCAGAAACACATCAAGCCTGGCGAAACATTCAAGTACGAGTTCAACGTCCATCAACACGGCACGTTCATGTATCACTCCCACCATGACGAGATGACGCAGATGGCCATGGGGTTGATGGGCCTGTTCGTCATTCATCCGCGAAATCCGAAGGCACCGGTCCCGGATCGCGACTACGCCATTTTGCTCAGCGAATGGAAAATCATTCCGGGTACGTATCGTCCTGTCACGACTGAAATGACCGACTTCAACATGTTCACGATGAACGGCGTGTCGTTCCCGGCAACTGAGCCGCTGCTGGCAAAGGTCGGCGACCGCGTGCGCATTCGCATTGGCAACCTCAGCGCGATGGATCACCATCCGATTCACCTGCACGGTCACGCCTTCAAGATCGTCGCGACGGACGGAGGCGACATTCCCGAAAGCGCGCAGTGGCCCGAAACGGCCGTGCTCGTTCCTGTCGGCTCAACGCGGACGATCGAATTCATCGCGGACAATCCCGGCGACTGGCTCCTGCACTGCCACATGACGCACCACATGATGAATCAAATGGGCCACGATGTGCCGAATCTGATCGGCGTTGATGTCGGGGACCTGGACAAAAAAGTGCAGAAGCTGCTGCCGGAATACATGTCGATGGGTCAAACCGGCATGGGCGACATGATGGACATGGGCGGTCCCGCGAACATGGCCGCGATGTCATGGGACGGTCCTTTCGATAGCGCCACGGTGGGCGGGATGACAACGGTGGTTAAAGTCAGACACGAAATTGACGACATGAGTGCCGCGTCTTGGTACAAACATCCACCGGAACAGGTATCGAAGCCGGCGACGAAGGAAGAACTTGAAGCGGATGGCATTAAGACCGATGGCAACAAGCCTTCAGCCGGACATGAGCAACACAAACATAACTGACCAGCACAACCGGAATCGGAGACGCTTTTTCCGTGATGCCTGTGAACTCAGTAAACCGACGCCGCTCGACATATACAGCGCGCCGGCGAGCAGTACTTCAGGCCAATCGTTCCCAAGCCATTTGCAGAGTGGGGGATCGCCGCGTCAAACAAGACTGCTGCCGCAATGGCGTAAAGCATGAGTCCTCTTAACGAGCATTCTCTTCAATTCTGCATGAGCTTAATGCGCAAAGCACAGTGCGAAAACTCCCGAAAGAATAACCATCGACGCGCTGATGATCGGAGCCTGCTGCGCCACCCAACTCATCCGGCCGCCAGACGCCAGGCGCGTCAGCCCTGTCACAACCATCAGCCCAATTCCAACGAGCGTGATCGCCAGTCCCAAGCTGAAACCCAGCACAGTAAACAAACCCATACCGGTTTGACCAATGGACAGCGCCAGCAACATCACGGTCACAGAGGCCGGGCACGGAATCATTCCGCCCGCTGCGCCGAACGCGATGATCTGCCCCATCGTGGGGCGTTCGCCGGCTTTGGCATACTCTGGTAAGGTCGCCGCGTGAGCCCGAGCGTGCTCGTCATCGTCCATGTCGTCGTGGCTGTGTCCGTGATCGCCGTGGTCGTGACCATGATCATGTTCGTGCCCGTGTTCGTGGCCGGGCGGTTCGGTCATCGTAAAAGGAAGGGCTTCGGTCGATTCACCGCCTTGAAGCATGAGCACAGCGGAGAACTCGTGCGGCTCTTCCGGCGCGATGCTGCTTTCAAAGGAATTGGGCGAACTCGAATCGGGCAGGAGTTCCAATTCTTCGACTTTGCCGTTGGCACGCATGATTTTGACGGACGCCTTCAAAACAAAAGTGCTGCGTTCAACGGACATTCTGAAGCGTTCGCCGTGCGGCGTGTTCACAATTTCCAAGACGCCTTGCACCAGGCCGGAATTGAAAACAAAAGGATCGGGCGCTCCATGGTGGTGAACATGATGTTCTGCGTCCGCTTTGGCGCGTTTGATACGAGCGATGAGCGCAAGCCGGCGCCACAACATCCATGTTCCTAGCATGATGACAAAAACGCCGCTGACGACTTGAAGCCAGTGCATCCACTGGTCGGTGAGCGTTTCTTTGCCGAGCCAGAGCGCGGCGACCGACATGCCGATCACCACGATGCTGTGTGTTGCGGCAACGGACACGCCCAACAGTACCGCGTCACGTTTCGTCCCTTTCGTTCCGATCAAATACGCGGCCGTGAGCGTCTTCGCGTGGCCAGGTTCCAGGGCGTGAAGCGCGCCGAGCGCGATTGCGGACGGAAAGTATAGCAACGACAGAGGTGCGGCCATGTGGTATGTCCTTTATTTTAAATACGCGCGCACGACATCCATCAACTCGTCCGCGGCGTGATGTTGCTCTTTGGTATTGGGCTTGTCGGGATCAAGCACGTGCATGAAGACATGTCCCTCGATGATCTCGGCCATCAAACTGTTCAAGCCGCCCCGGCACGCCGCCACGTTTTGCAGAATGGCGGTGCAATCCTGTTCCTTTTCCAAGGCGCGTTCAATGGCCTCGATTTGTCCTCGGATGCGACGGACGCGGTTGAGCAGCTTCTTTTTGTCGCGGACGGTATGCACTGTTCATCCTTTCTCGCACTTTGCTTATATACCATAGGGGGGTATATTAAAATGAAAATCGCAAAATTCGCGTGCGCCCGAGTGTAAATGAAAGCACGGAGAGTTCGAGGGAACCGGAACCACAGAATTGCAGCCAGGAGTATTCCCATGTGCGAATCGTTCAATCGCTGTGTATCCATTGCAGCATTTCTAATCTTGAGCGCGGTTCGCGCTGGCGACTGGCCGCAATGGGGAAACACGCTGGACCGGAATATGATTTCCAGCGAAGTCAATCTCCCAGGCACGTGGTCGCCAGGAACTCCACAAAGCGACGATTTCATTCCCGGCACCGACAAGAACGTCAAATGGGGCGCTCGGCTTGGCACAATCTGTCTCGGCAGTCCGATCATCGCGGGCGGCAAGGTTTTCATTGGAACGAATAACGGCCAGCCCCGGAATCCCGCATTGAAGGTCGACTGCGGCGTGCTCATGTGTTTCGACGAAGACTCAGGGAGATTTCTTTGGCAACTCGCCGTTCCGAAATTGAATTCAAAAACGGAAGATGGACCGCAATGGGGCATCTGTTCGTCACCGGCCGTCGAGGCTGGGCGAGCTTACGTGGTTTCAAATCGCGACGAACTTATTTGCATGGATGTCAATGGGACGGGCGCTGACAAAGACATCCTCTGGCGCCTGGACATGATGAATGAACTTGGCGCGTCTCCGCGCATCCGAAGCACCTGCTCACCATTGATCGACGGCGATTTCGTCTTTGTATGCACCGGAAACGGATCGCATCGAGCGCTCGTCAACGATGCGCCGAGCGTCGTTGCCGTAAACAAGAAGGACGGAAAGATTGTTTGGAAAGACAGCCTGGGACTGGAAAAAGGTGCACGGGCAGACTGTGGCTTATCCCGGCGTATTTTCAGCGGCCAGTGGTCGTCACTGTCAATAGGAACCGTAAACGGATCGAAGCAACTTTATTTCGGCGCCGGCGACGGTGTGGTCTATGCTCTCGATCCTCAGTCCGGCAAGACGATCTGGTCCGCAGACTGCGTTCTGCCCTTGCGTGCTGCCCAGGCTGACAGTCGCGGTGGCGAGCGTCAGCACGATCACGGCGAACAAATCGCGCCGCGGCAACTTTGCTTTGAACAGCGTCACCGCGAGTACCGTGGTGAATACGGTTTCGAGATTGACGAGCGGCGCGCCAGCGTGGCCGGTCGTGCAGCTCAAACCGTACAGCAGCGCCACCGGCGCGGCGATGCC
>JANXLS010001106.1 GCA_025355035.1 Planctomycetota bacterium
GTCCCTCCTGGCGTGGACACCCGCAGTGGGCAATGATGCGCGGCTGATTATCGAAGAAAAAGATTCAGCGTGGATCAATGTGTACGACGGCCCGCATTTTCTTAAAACCGCCGAACCTAATGCGGCGGCGACGGGTTTCGGCGTTCCGTTCGTATGGCTCTCTGAACGCGATGGATGGCTTCACGCGTATCTATACGGAGCGGACGGATCGTTGGTGCGACAAGTCACGAAAGGCGCGTGGATGATCGCTCCCAACACGTCGCGCGCGGGGACGGCGCTGCCAGTCCAAGTTGATGGAGCGGGGGAGTGGATGTATTTTTCGGCGACCGAAAAAGATCCGCGTGAAAGGCATCTGTATCGAAGCAAATTGGACGGTTCGCTCAAAACACCGGAGCGCCTTTCGCGCGAGGACGGCTGGCATTTTCAGCGCCTCTCGCCAGACGGTAAAACGCAGCTCGAATCCTTTTCGTCAATCGAACAACCCCCGATCACGCGCATCCTGAAAAGCGACGGCACCGTGATCGTCAATCTGCAACAAAGCGGTGGCGTTCAGAAAAACACTTCAGCGGATTATCACGAAGTGTCCGCACCTAACGGCACGAAACTGTATGGTCGGATGATTCGTCCGCCCAATTTCAACCCAGAGACCAAGTACCCCGTGATCGTCGATGTCTACGGCGGGCCCGGAATCCAATTGGTTCGAAACGCGTGGGGCGTCGACGACTGGCTCGATCAGCGACTGGCGATGGAAGGCTTCGTCATTTGGAAGATGGACAACCGCGGATCATTCGGGCGTGGACACGATTGGGAGAAAGCGATCTTCAAGAACATGGGCGCAAGCGAACTCAGCGACCAACTGGCGGGTGTCGACTACCTCAAAAAATTGCCCTTCGTCGATCCGGAACGAATCGGCGTTCACGGCTGGAGCTACGGTGGCTACATGACGCTGTACATGCTCACGCATTCGCCCGAGACGTTTAAATGCGGAGCATCCGGCGCGCCTGTCACCGACTGGAAATTCTACGACTCTATTTACACCGAACGCTACATGCGGACGCCGAACGAAAATCCGAAGGGTTACGCGGCCGCTTCGCCGCTCCTCGCCGCCGGGGATCTCACGGCCAAATTGATGCTGATCCATGGAACAGCCGACGATAATGTTCACATGCAGAACACGATGAATTTTTTGGACGCGTTGACGAAGAAAGGCCGAAGCTACGAACTGCAAATTCAACCCGGCCAAAAACATGGTTTTCACGGCGAGCGAGCGTGGCAGTATTTGACGGACAAAATGATCGATTTCTTTAAACGCAATTTGTAGTCCCGCGTCGGTTGTTGAGTTTCAAGTTTGGAGTAAAAAACACTCCAAACTTTCCCCGACAAAAAAGCCGCCCCAGGGGGCGGCTTTCGCACCGAATTAGCCGTTCTTTGACGCAAACTCCTTCATAAAGGAGGCCAGTGCCTGACAGCCTTCTATGGGCATCGCGTTGTAGATGCTGGCGCGAATGCCGCCGACAGTTCGGTATCCTTTCATCGCCACCATGCCCAGCTTCGCAGCTTGCTTCACGAATTCGTCGGTCTTTTCTTCGCCCGGGAGTCGGAAGGTGATATTCATATGGCTGCGCTGACTGGCAATCTTCACCGTGCTGGTGTAGTAGCCGCCGCTGCCGTCGATGGCGTCATAAATCAACTTCGCTTTTGCGGCGTTGATCTGTTCCATCTTCGCCAAACCGCCCTGGCGTTCGAGCCAGCGGAATGTTTCCAGCAGAATGTAGATCGAGAATGTTGGCGGCGTATTGATCATCGACTTCGCTTCGGCTTGCGCGCGGAAGCTGAAAAGTTTCGGAATGCCCTTCTCCGGTATTGTCGCCAGGAAATCCTTGCGAACGAGCGCGAGGACCAAACCGGACGGCCCGAGATTCTTCTGCGCGCCGCCGTAGATCATCG
>JANXLS010001132.1 GCA_025355035.1 Planctomycetota bacterium
GTGGAAATAATCTCGCCGTAGAATTCAGGCGACGTATCGAGATTGTGATTGTAGTAATCGAGGCCCGCATTTTTGAGCTGTTCGGCCTGGCCCGGCTGCAACATGCCCAGCGTCGCGCACGTTTCGAGTCCCAAGTCGCGGACGGCCTTCACCATCTCCAAAACCGGCTCGAGATCTTTTTGCTTTGGTCCGCGCCACGCGGCACCCATGCAAAAGCGCGTCGCACCGTTTTCTTTCGCGGCCTTTGCGGCGTTGATGACGTCGTTGAGCGGCAACAGACCCTGATTTTCAACACCCGTGTGGTAGCGCGCGGCCTGCGGACAATATCCGCAATCTTCCGGACAACCGCCGGTTTTGATCGAGATCAGTGTCGATAGCTGCACGGCATTGGGATCGAAATGGGCGCGGTGAACCGTCTGCGCCTTGAAGAGCAGGTCGTTGAACGGCAGGTTGAGAATGGCTTCGATGTCATCGACGGAGTAATTTTGCATGAACGTTTCTTCTATGGCATCGATGACTGGAATCGCGTTGGCTCCCCTTCGATTCAAGCACGATTCAAATGCATACGATGCCGAGCTTAGCCGATATACCTGCTTACACACACCGTCGCATTATGTCCGCCGAAGCCCAGGCTGTTCGACAGCGCGTTACGAATCGGGACCTTGCGCGAACCTTCCGGCACGTAGTCGAGATCGCAATCCGGATCGGGCGTTTTGAGATTCTTGGTCGCGTGAATGATGCCGTCGTGAATCGACAAACACGTTACGACAAATTCGATTCCACCTGCCGCGCCGAGCGTGTGGCCGGTCATGCTCTTCGTTGAATTGATCGGAATCTTCCGCGCATGATCGCCGAGCACTTTTTTAATCGCAAACGTTTCAATCTTGTCGTTGAACGGCGTCGAGGTTCCGTGCGCGTTGATGTAGTCGATGTCTTCCGGTTTCAGGCCGGCGTCTTTGATTGCCAGCGTCATGGCGCGAATGCCGCCGTCGCCATCTTCGCACGGAGCGGTAATGTGGTATCCGTCGCCGGAGAGTCCGTAGCCGGTGAATTCGGCGTAGATTCTCGCGCCGCGTTTTGTTGCGTGTTCGAGTTCTTCGAGCACCACGATTCCGGCACCTTCGCCCAGCACGAACCCGTTGCGTTCCTTATCGAACGGACGCGACGCGCCTGCGGGATCGTCGTTGCGCGCTGAAAGGGCTTTCATGTTCGCAAAGCCGGCCATGCCCAACGGTGTGACGGCCGCTTCCGATCCGCCCGATACCATCACGTCCGCTTCGCCGTATTGGATGGTACGCAGTGCGGCTCCGAGCGAGTTGGCTCCGGCCGCACACGCAGTGACGATGCAGTAATTCGGACCGCGCAGGCGGTGCAGAATCGAGATCTGCGCAGCTGCGGCATTCGCCATCAGTTTGGGGACAAGAAAGGGCGATACTCGGTCGGGTCCCTTGGCCATCAGGCGTTCTTTTTGTTCTTCAATTTCAGTGATGCCACCGATGCCTGTGCCGACGATTACGCCGCAACGGGACGTATCAACGGAAGTAAAATCGAGTCCGGAGTCCTTGACCGCTTCGGTCGCTGCGACACACGCCAGTTGGGCGAAGCGATCCATGCGCGTGGCGGCTTTGGCATCGATGTAATTTCCGGGATCGAAGCCTTTGACTTCGCCGGCAATCCGGACCGCATGCTTGGAGGCGTCGTACAGCGTGATGGGACCGACGCCGCTGGTTCCTTCCAACAGCGCGTTCCACGCCGGTTTGACACCGATACCCACTGGCGTGACGAGACCCAAGCCCGTCACGACGACCCGCCGCCGATTGGTGCTCATGAAAAGTGACTTCTCCTTGCGTTCGTTTCAATCCGCGCACCCACCGATGGCGCGCGGTTGAATGATGCTGAACGTTTGACGCCGTCGTTGAATCCGCCTGCTTGATCCTGTACGTTCGATCTTACTTCTTCTTCTTGGATTCTTCTTCGATGAACGCGACTACGTCGGCGATCGTCTTGATCTTGCCTTCCGCATCTTCCGGAATGTTGACGTCGAATTCATCTTCGAATTCCATCACCAAATCGGCGGTATCGAGCGAATCGGCACCCAATTCCTGGAAGGAACTCGTGACCGCGATGGATTCCTTGGGTTTCTTCAGCTTTTCACTGACGATTTCGATGACTTTGTCCTTGATCGAAGCACTTTCCATTCTTGTCTCCCTTGTTCTGTTCACAACACCGGGCGATTTTTCCGCCTCGGAAGCTTTCGTTTTTGATATTCAACGGGCCGAAAAATATAACTGACAATCTGCATAAAGGCAAACGAATTAACTCAAAACGAACTCGCGAATTGTAACCAGGCCGGAAGATTATTCCAGCGCTTCGCGGCCGATCGTTACCAATGTGCAGGGTTCAATCGGGTGCGACTCACCGAAGGATTTCACCGCCATGACCTTCACCGCGTCAATGCGTTGGATCACTTCCGGGACCGGGACAACGCGGTTCAGGAAATAAACATCATCCAGCAATTCCCGAGCGCGCGAACCGGTGCTTTCCTGATCCATGAGAAGGTGGGACTTGAACCCGATTTTAGCGCGTTCAACTTCTTCTTCCGTCACGTCCAACGGCATGCGTTTCAGTTCCGCTTTCAGAACACTCAACGTTTCCGCTGCGCGCTTGGCGGTCGTCCCGGCGTAGGCGTAGCACACACCCGTTCCGCGCAACGACGACGATTGAGCGCCGACGGAATAAACCAGCGCGCGTTTTTCGCGCACTTCCGTAAACAGTCGCCCGCTCATTCCTCCGGCCAGCACACCGACGCCGGTTTGAGCCGCGTAATAATCGGGATGATTGCGCGGTACACTGGGGTAGGCCATCGCGATCTGAGTCTGTTCACTTTCCTTCTTGATGTGCTTGGACGATTTCACGGTCGGTGCCGAAGGAGCCTGTTCCAACATTCGCGCCGGGCCGGTGTTCGAAAAAAGTTTTTCGAGATCCTTCATCAACGCGTCGGGATCGAATTTTCCCGCAGCCGAAACAATCGTTCCAGCGGGGATATAGCGCGTTTTCCAGAAGTCGCGAATGTCTTTTTGTGTAATGCCGGGGACCGTATCTTCGCGGCCCATTTCCGAATGGCCCCATGGGGTCCCGAAATACAATTCTTTTAGAATTACGAAGGCCTTCGACATCGGCTCGTCTTCGAGATGCTTCAATTCCTGGATCGATTGAATCTTCGCCGTGTCGCATTCCTTGACCGGAAAAGCCGGTTCGCTCAACACTTCACGCAGCAAGGAGAGCGCCTTCGATTGGTGCTCGGGCAAAAATCGCATGCTCAGCGACGTGCTCTCGATGCCGGTTTGCTCGCCGTGTTTGATGCCGTGAAAATCGAATGCGTCCGACAGTTTGCGCGCGGAGTTTTTGCGCGTCCCTTTAAAGAGGGTTTCGGTGACGAGGTTGGCGAGCCCCAATTTACCCATCGGATCGTCTTTCGATCCCGCCGGAATGCGCAGCGCGATGGCGACACCCTGCCGTCCTTCGATGCGTTCACCGACAAATCGCAGACCGTTGCAAAGCGTGGTGTCGTAAGTCGTGGAAGAAAGTGCGGCAGTCGGGGCCTGTGTCGGCATGTTTGAAAGAATCGCTCCGTGTCAAAACGTTGAAAAGATAAGTTTAATCGAAATACGACCTGGTTCAAAGTTCAAAGTTCAAAGTTAAAGAGGTTACTCCGATGGGCAGGGCTTTTTAAAAGTCCTCGCCATCGGCGCACATTTTTCGCTACTTCCCTCCCGGCTGATCTGTTATCTTTTTATAGAGATGTCCCGCTGCGTATTCGTTCACCTGGATTGAGGTTGTCGATGCTCGCTTTCACGTGTTGTGCTCGCTACGGAATTTTTATGAAGCGCCAAGGGCTTGTCGGTTTGGTCTCGCTGGTTGTGCTGGCGGCGTCGGCTCGCGCGTTGGAAACGGACCCGGCGGTGTTTTTAAAGCTGTGGGGTGGGACCGTTTCGGCGGACACCGTGCGCGGTTATGCGCTGATCAATGACGGCGATCTCGCCAAGGCGCGTGAAGCGTTTGACGTGGCGGTGCGAGCCAATCCGAAGGATGCCGGCGCGCTGGAAGGGCTCGCGTGTTTATCGACGGCGAACAACGACTTTCAAGCGGGGCTCGAATGGCGCTGCAAGTCCATCGCAGCGGGTGGACATTCGCATCTGGCTGAACTGGGCGTCGAAGGCGCTGCGACATTGCTGCCGTTCTGCAAGGACCCGGCTCCGTTTTTGAATTTGCTTGATGCCAACGTGGATTTGCGTCCGAGCGTGCGGGACACGTTGCGGACGGTGGTGGCCGAGTGGCAGGTGCAGCGGGGTCAGTATGCCGACGCGATCAAGACGGCGGCTCCTCTCGCGTTCGTTGACAAATGGGCGCTGATCGGACCGTTCGACAACCGTGATAAAGCGGGGTTCGCTCAGATTCAAGAGCCGGAAAAGGAGATCAATTTTGAGAAGGCTTGCGATGGCCGCAACCGGCGCGTGTCGTGGTTTCCGCTGAATACGCACGGTTTCGACGGGCGCGTGAATCCGTCAGAAATCTTTGAGCCGCACATTCATGTGCTGGCTTACGCCGTGACGCTGCTGAAGTCCGAGAAGGAGATGGACGCGGTATTGCGCGCGAGTTGCGCGGGCGCTCTGGCGGTGTGGGTCAACGGCAATCTGGTCCGGAAGGTGGACGATTACAACGACTTTGGCCGCGACAAGATTGCGTCGCCGGTTCGGCTGCGAAAGGGCTGGAACCTGATTCTGGTCAAGTCGGCGGTTGTGGAAGAGACACAATGGGCCTTTTCGTTGCGCATGTGTGAACTGAAGGGTGGCGCGCTTTCAGGAGTGACGTACGACAACTCGGCAAAGGCATTGGCCGAATGGAAAGACGATAAAACTCCGGCGCCGAAATTGATCCCGGACGGGCCACTCGATGGCGATACGGGTGTCATCGACGCGATGATTCGCTTTGTCGCGGCGCATCCGTCGGACTCCTTTGCGCTATCGATGCTGGCGGGGGTGATGGAAATGCGCAAGCTGGGCGAGAAGAACAATTCCTCGGGCGATGCGCCGTCGGCAGAAAAGCTCATGAACAAGGCCATTTCTCTGGCGCCGAAAAATCCGCTGCTGAAAGTCGATCTGGCGAACATGTCCGACGACAACAATGAAGCGCGGATGGCGGCGGAAGGGGCGTACAAGACGCATCCGGAATTACCGTGCGTTCTGGAAACGCTGGCCTATCTGGCCCACGAAAGTCACACGCATATCGCGGCGGAAGATTACGCCCGGAAGACAATGCGATTGGTGGGCGCGGAGCACGCCGGGTTGTCGGCGCTGGTTTTGGCGGACGAAATCAGCGGCCTGGATCATTCGCTGAACAGCGGCGTCAGCAGCATGGCGGGCGGTTCCAGCGGCAAGAATGAGCGGGCCGAAGGATGGCGTGTGTTGGTCGATTTCCAGTTGCAGCATCCCTACTTTGCCGACGGCTGGCTGCGCCGGATTGAGTTGGAAGAATCACTGACGCTGCGCCGGGCGGTGATCGAAAAAGCGATGACCTACTGCGGCGGCAACGTGCGTCTGCGGCGCCTGCGCATGGACGATTTGATTCGTGTCGGCCGGGATCTGGAGGCGGCGAAATTGGCTGCGGGCAGTCTGGATGCGCAGCCGTTTGACGTGGCGCAGACGCTGGCGACGGCGAATGAATTCCGTCGCGCGGGGGATTTGGCGGAGGCCATCCGAATTTACAACAGCGCCCGAAAATGGGCTCCGGAGAATCCCGATGTGTTGACGGCGGTCGCTGAAATGACGTTGCGCCAGGGCAAGCGCAGCGAGGCGGCGGAATTTTTTAAACTGGCGCTCGCGGTCAAGCCGAACTCGCCTCAATTAAAAGATTACCTCGTGCAGTTGGACGCAGGCACCGGAATCGATCGGCAGTTCTTCGCGGCGTATGACATCGCGTTGAAAGACCTGACGATGCCAAAAACGGGGCAGTTCATAAAGGACAACAGCGTTAACATTTTGAATCAGGAAGTGGTCCGCGTCAATCCCAACGGCAGCACGAGCCAGATGAAGCACATTGTCGGCAAGGTGCTGCGCCCGGCGGGTATTCACGATCTGCACGATCATTATATTTACTACGAACCGGGGAAACAGACGGTCGATATTCTGCGCGCCGCCGTGATCACGCCCGACGGTCGGGAATTGTCGCGTGCGGTGATCCAGGACCGTTCAACCAGTGCAGAGATGGGCATCCAGACACTTATTTACGACGAGCATCATTTGAAGCACATCATCTTCAACGATCTCGAACCGGGAAGCATCGTGGATCTTCAATACACGGTGCGCGATTCAGGCGACAATATTTACGGCGACTACTTTGCGGACAGCTTTTATTTCAACAACGGCCACGCGACGATGCGCTCGCAATACGTGCTGGACTATCCGAAATCGCTGGCTGTTCAGACACACACCCACAACACGACCACCGCGATGGAGCGGTTGCCATCGAAGGACGAGAACCGTGAGATCGTGAAGTGGGAGATGAAGGATATGGCCGGCGCGGAACACGAGCACATGATGCCGCCGGTGGTGGATTCGCTGCCGCAGGTTCAGGTCTCGACGATGGCGTCGTGGAAGGAAGTGGGGACGTGGTTCTGGAACTTGGCCAAGGAACAGATCGATGTCAACGAAGAGATGCGCCGGGATATTCTGGCGATGACGAAGGATTGCAAGACGGAGACGGAAAAGCTGCGCGTGGTTCACGACTGGGTGATCCGGAAAATCCGGTATCTCGGCATTGAATTCGGCCGCAACGGCTACAAGCCGCACAAAGCAACGGAGTCGTACAAGGCGCTCTATGGGGACTGCAAAGACACGGCGACGCTGGTTACGGCGATGCTGTCGACGATCGGAATCGAGAGTCGGCTGGTGTTGATTCGCACGGTCGATTCGGGCGCGCTTGCTCCCGACACGCTGCCGATGCCGAACCTGTTCAACCATTGCATCGCGTACATTCCGAACGTGGACGGCAAGGATTATTGGATTGACGGCACGACGGACTTTTTCCGTTTGGGCGAAGTC
>JANXLS010001162.1 GCA_025355035.1 Planctomycetota bacterium
TACGCAACGGATGCAACCGCATGCCAGTGTCGATTCGGCCTTCGCGACCCAAGACGCGCGCGTCGGCGCAATGCGCGCACGATACGATAAAGTTAGTCGTTTTCGATCACGGCGCAAGGCGCCCTATCCCGCTACGCACTCGAACGCAACGCGCCACGCGTTGCGTTCTTGCATTAATGCGTTAATGAGAATAAGAAAACTCGATCCGCCACGGCGTCTTTTTTATGAGTTGGGTTGGTTTAGGAGCGCCCGGATAATCAGCACGATTTCGCCGATATCCACCGGTTTGGGAACATGCATCTGGTATCCCGCGCGCAACGCCTGGACCCGGTCTTCCTTGCTGGCGTAAGCCGTCAGCGCAAGAGCGGGGATGCGTCCACCCCGTTGCGGCGGTAGAGAGCGAACTTTCCGGATTAACGAAAGACCGTCTTCCAACGGCATGCCGATGTCGCTGATCAGCACATCGAAGTTCGCACCAGCCAGGGCGGCCATTCCGTCTTTCGCCGAAGCGGCTTCGGCCACCACCGCGCCGGCCTGCTCGAGAACGAAGCAAAGCAGATTGCGCGTATCGAGTTCGTCCTCGACGACAAGGATTCGGACGCCATTTAAAGACATATCCAATTGGTAATCGTCGGCTGGATTCAGCGAGGTTTCCTGCGCCAATTCCGTAGCCGCGCAGCGCGGCATCCTCACGGTGAATGTTGCCCCTTTGTTCAAACCTTCACTTGCCACGTCAATGCTCCCTCCGTGCGCCTCCGCGATATGCCGGGCGATCGCCAAACCGATTCCCAGGCCGTAATAGGAGCGTGTGGTGCTCGTATCGGCTTGGCTAAAATGATCGAAGACATGGGGAAGAAATGCCGCGTCGATTCCGATCCCCGTGTCGGCGATGCTCATTTCCGCGAGAGTGGAATCTGCGGATAGGCTTACAGAGACCGTCCCTCCCAAAGGCGTGAATTTGATGGAATTCGAGAGAATTCGCCACAGGCAGCGCTGCAGCCACTCGGCGTCCGCCATGACCCAGATAGGTTCCGCGATCGACTTCCACTGCAGTTCGATCTGCTTGATCCCGGCCGACACGTGAAAAGCCTCAAGCGTGTTTTCCAGCAGCGGCTTCAATTGGATCGGTCTCGGTATCAGTTCCAGCTTCCCGGCATTGATGCGGGATAAATCAAGCAGATCGTTGACGATTTTGTTTTGTGAGTTCAGGCTCATTTCGAGTGCGTCGAGCGCATTCTCCGTCTCGACGGCAGTCAGTTTCTTATCCCGCATCAATTGCGTCCAGCCGAACATGGCTTGCAGCGGGGTTCGCAATTCGTGTGAAATCGCCCCGAGAAAAGCGTCCTTGTAGTAGCGCTCGGAATTGGCTTTCAGCGGTTGCGCCACCGCGGGTGGCAGCGGCTGGGAAACGCGGATTGCTGCGCCGATCGTGTGGACGAACTGGGCAATGCGCTGTTTGTCCGATTCCGTGAAAACGCGGGAGCGATCCGCGAGAACAAAGGTGAGAAGACCGGCCGGTTTGCCGTCGGAAAGGACGGTGGCTGTCAGCGCGGACGCCTGGGAGAACTTGCGCAATTCGCGTTGAAGTTCCGCATGGGTGATTCCAAGGAAAACGGCCAGATCGTTCACCGGTGCGACGACTTCTGCTTCCGTGCGCTGCAGGCTGTCGAGGGCCGTCGGGCGGTTGCTTGGAAAAATGGGAAAGTCGTCGCGCGTTTCAGCGGCCAGCGACTCCAGCTCGGGATAACGCGTGGAAAAAGTCGAACGCCGGATGACGTCGTCCTCGCGCAGGTCGAGAGCGCAGATGTCCGCGCATGCCGGCACCACAAGCCGCCCGAATTGTTCCAGACGATCCTGCAAGGGCAGCGAGGATGCCAGCAGATTTTGCGCCGCCGTGACGAGGCGCGTCTTGAGAAGTTCCAGGCGCTCGGCGCTCCGGTCGGAACAGATCTCAAACGTGCCGTGAGCTGCGTTGCCGCGAATCCAGGAACGCCTGGCTTTGACATGAGTTTCCTTTTTGTTTTTCCCGCGGTAGCCTACTTCCCCCAACCAGTCGCCGTGGGCTTGCATCAAGGCTGCGATTTGGGTTTCTATCGCTGAATTCACGACAGCAAGCAACTCTGTACGCGGCTTTCCGACCGCTTCCTCCTCCGTCCAGCCAAAAAGTTTCGAAGCCGCTTTGTTCCACGTCGACACGATCCCGTCGGGGCGTTGAACGATCACAGCTTCCTCGATCAGGTCCAGCAACTGTGCGCGTTCAAGGTAGTCGTCGCGCTCGTCCTTGAGCGAGAAGAACCGGCTCGAGCGCCGCAGCGCGCGGCGCAGAAGCGGTGGTAATTGGTCAAGTTGCCGGGTGTTCAATACATGATTGGCGCAATCGCGGACGATCTCGGGAAGCTTGGTTTCGTCATCGCACACGACGACCAGCATCACGTCTGGGCAACTCGACTGAACCTTCTTGCAGATCTCGTTCGTCATGGACGGAGCATGCGAAATCACGAGATGGATGCGCGGATGCTCGAGCGCCTGGGAAAATTGCTCGGGCGTTTCAACGAGGTTGAATTGCGCCTCCCATTTTTCGGCGGCCAACGAAGCCGTAAGAGTCTCCGCCTCTGCGGAACGGTCGCGCCAGTACACAATTTGGGGGAAATTTTTTTTGCTCATCATAGCTCGTTTAGGCAGAAGGTTGATCCGAGGTCGTAGGAATTGCCGTCTTTTCGGCCAAAGGCGGGTTGCTTGCAGTGTTCTGTGCCGAGTTTTCGGCTGTTGTTCCCGTGTTCAATCTCAACTTGCTTTGAAGCGTTGTGCGCGGAATACTCAGCAATTCCGCGGCGTTGCCCTGATGCCCGTTGGCCTTTTTCAAGGCCCACTGCATCAAGGCCTGTTCATATCTATCCACACAGTCGCGCATGTCGATTTTTTCGGTCGATTCCAAGGGCAGCACGAATGT
>JANXLS010001173.1 GCA_025355035.1 Planctomycetota bacterium
CTCGAAAGCATCTGTGTCGCGGGCGGCGAAGCACGGGTCGTTCCAAGTACCGGCAAATGAACACCACACAATCTCGACGCTAACCGTTTGCGCATTGCGTTATGAAAGCGTCCGGGTAAAATCCCCCCGGTACTACCTCGCAACGGGGCGTAGCTCAGCTTGGTAGAGCGCCTGGTTTGGGACCAGGAGGCCGCAGGTTCGAATCCTGTCGCCCCGATTTTTGCAAGTCCAGCTGAATCCGCATGTAGCGGATACCTGCCTGATGGCAGCGCGGCTGTAACCCAAGTTTGGAAACGTATACTTGTATACGTTTCCCTCGGGAGACAGCGCCATGCCTCAAATCCGTTCACCGAAGTACCGTCGTCAAAAACGTTCAGCCGGCGATCTCGCCTTCGTCGAAATCGCGGGCGTTCGTCGCTATCTGGGCGTCTTCAATTCTCCCGAAAGCATGAATGCGTATCATCGCGTTGTGGCCGAATGGATTGAGAGTGGACAATCGCGTCTCCTCCCGGCCACGCCCCAGGAAATCACAATCGCCGAACTCGTCGCGAAGTTTTTGGAGCACGCCGAGACGTATTATCGTCGGGCTGACGAGAAGCCGAGCAAGGAACTTGATCTCTACCATCAGTCGCTTAAGCCACTGTTGAAGCTTTATGAGACCTCGCGCGTTACAGAATTCGGCCCGCGCGCGCTGAAATCCGTGCGGCAGCAGTTGATCAAAGACAATAAACTGAACCGCAAAACACTCAACGGTTATATCACGCGAGTCAAAGGCGTTTTCAAATGGGGTGTCGAGCAAGAAGTGGTCCCCCCGTCGATCTGGCACGGGCTGCAGGCCGTAGCCGGGTTGAAGCGGGGACGTACCGAGGTGCCCGAACCCAAACGCATCCATCCGGTCTTGCAGGCGCACATTGACATCATTCAACCGAATGTCTCAAGGCAGGTTTGGGCGCTGATCCAGCTTCAACTCTTCACGGCCGCACGCGCCGGCGAACTCGTGACGATGCGTGCAACAGAAATCGACACGTCCGGGCCGATCTGGATTTACACGCCCGCCGATCACAAGACAGCACATCACGGAATCGAGCGCAACATTTACATGGGTCCGCACGCCCAAGAAATCGTCAGGCCGTTCATTTCATCGCGTCCCATTGGTGACTTCTTGTTCTCGCCTATCGAGGCCGAACACGAGCGTCACGCACAGGCGGAGTGTCATCGTCGCCCGGATCAAAAGCCGAATCCGAAAAAGACGGATCGTAAAATCGGCGAGCATTATACGACCAGCAGTTATCGCGGGGCAATCAAACGCGCGTGCAAGAACGTCGGCATCAATTCATGGCATCCCCACCAGCTTCGCCACAACGCCGCGACTTGGCTGCGTAAAGAATTCGGGTTGGACGTGGCGCGCATCATCCTCGGCCATCGGTCGCCGGCGATCACCGAAATCTACGCCGAACTCGACCGCGAGAAGGCCATCAACGCGATGCAGAAAAGCGGGTAGGCGTCATTCATCCATCGTCAGGGCTTCTTCCGCTTTCGCTCTGGCGGTGCGTAAATCTTTTTCATTTTCTTAATCGCCGCGTCCACGCGCTTCCGTGCGACATCAGCGTGGCGCTTTAATTTGTCGTCGGTCAGCAGTGCGTGCATTTTGTCGATTTGTTCTCCGGCCTCGTTCAACCTGAAAAACGCCGCCTGCCAATAGTCCACCAGCAGGCGCCTATGGTATTTTCGGGCGCCGGGATTGTTGTCTTTGCATTCCTGCTTAAGCTTTTCGACTTCCTCGGCCCACGCCGGCATAACCTTTTTATTCGATCCGGCAAACGACGTAACGAGCGCATCACATTTGAACCGAATTTGCGCTGCACGCTTGGGGCTTGTTTCAGCCAGAATCTTTGCGTGATGCTTAATGACCGTGAGCTGAATCGCGCGCCGCCAGGGCAATTCGATTTCAACAGCTCGATCAACATCGTCCGGCTCCCAGTTCAACCGAAACTGACGGCATTTTTGCAAATGGTTCAAGCTGACCGGTACGCTTTTTTCTGCTTTTTTCTGCACCGCTTCTAGGACACTTTTGAAATCGCCTCTACCGGCCGGCTTTCCGCCAAAACGAGTGTTGAGCCAATCCCCCGCTTTCCAG
>JANXLS010001197.1 GCA_025355035.1 Planctomycetota bacterium
TCGATGATGTAGCCGAGGTAGCGGAAGCCGACTTTGGGGTCGAAGTCGAGCGTTTCGTGCGCGGTCGGGATGGCGTAGATTTTGACGCCGTTCAATGCCACGGTGTCGTCGCCGCGCATTTCAACCATGCGTTCGGGCGGGACGCCAATGGCCGCGGCCATTTCAACGTCCCAATGCGGCAGGACGACTTTTGCATTCGGCGAGGCTTTGATCGCGCCGGGCATTGTTTCGGGATCGAGGTGATCGATGTGTTCGTGCGTGCAGCAGATAATGGAGGCGTTTTGGTATTCGGAGGCGTACAGCGGCGATTCGGCAAGTGTGCGTAATTCGTGGTGTTCCGCGCGATAGAATGGGTCGACGTAGACAATCGTCGTACCGAATTTGAAGCAAAACGTCGCCTGTCCCAGCCACCAAACACCAGCGCGGCCGTGGGGAATGACGGCGGTTCGGATTTCGTCGACGAGTTCCTTGCCTTTTTTTACAGCGAGAGTGCGGGACATAGGGGGCTCCAGTGAAGTGCGTTGAGTACTTCTGAATGAATACACTGAAATTGAACGCGAGATTAAGAATATCGTACCCAGAGCTTTCGTTCGAATTTAAAAACGTGAATAAGATATCAAGCGAGGCTTGACATTAGAGGGTCGTTGCTGCAATGTGGTGCCGAGCGTGGGGCCACGGAATGGCAAAAGAGCAGCGACCGATATCGTTAATTGTGCAGCAGGCGGGTACGTGCCCGTTGATCAAGGCGGGCGAGGGCTTTGCTCTTCGCGGAACGGACATCACCAATCCACGCGGCGGGAAGCTGTGCATGCAAGCGCTTTGTTCCGTGTTTCCGAAGGTGCAGGAGATTCTGTGCGATTTACCAGCGGAGGCTCCGTTTCCACGCAAATTGCTGACGTGTGACGTTCCTGTTTGCAAAGCGACCTTTCGAATGGAAGAGCCGACACCGGTTGATCAGAGCGGGATGTTCGCGTCTCCCTTTATGCGCCGCAAGACGGACGCGGTTTTGATTCCGGAGAATGTAGCGAAGAAGAAGTCGGAACCGTTTTTGAAGCGACTATCGCTCGATTTAAATGACGAATTGCATTTTATCGGAATTGAGAAAAAATATACCGATGGCGTGGCGATCTTGCAGCAGGGCGTGGTCGCTCAACAATTGTTGATCCTGACGCACGGCATGGCGAGTATTGTTGTCCGTCGAAACGGCGAAGAGTCATTGATTGGATCGGTGTCGGAGGGCGATTTTTTCGGCGAGTATTCGCTGCTGACGGGATTGGCGTCGGATTTTGAAGCGCGAGCGGTTGGCGACTGCACGGTGTTGTCGATCAATCAGAAAGAGTTTTATTCGCTGGTGTTGAAACGTCCGGCGTTGTTCCGTATTGTCGCGAAGTTGGTGTCGGAGAAATTCAAGGCGGCGGCGATCACGATCGAGAACGAATTGAGCCGCGGCATTTTGGGCAAATTGTCAATGATTCCGCTCGCCGATCTGGTACAGACGTTGAATCAAAGCCGCCGAACCGGGACACTGGTGATTCACAATCGTACGGAGCAGGCATTCTTTCAATTCATGAACGGTGCGGTTGTGTCCGCCGTCTGTGGAAAATTGCGCGGAGAAAATGCGTTTTACAACGTGCTGGGGTGGGATGACGGCGAATTCTGCTTTGAGCCGGGCGAACCGTTTGAGGTCAAGCCGGACCGCGATGGGGCAGTGAATATCGATACGATGGGGCTGATGATGGAAGGTATGCGGCGTGTGGATGAACAGCGCGCGAAAAAGAGCGGTTGAATTTTTAAGAGCGAGCGCTCCATGGAATAATAATTTTTAAAATCTTTAAAATCCACGTATCTGTGCGTTGGGGCACGGGTGTATTTGTGTTTAGAAATCGACACTTTGGATCAATTGAGCGGAGGTTCGACCCATTAAGCTTACGGCTCAGGAAATCACTGACAAGCACACGCGCGAATTCTTCACGCGGTACAAAGACGAGTGCGCGGCCACGCAGTTCAATCGGCGGCAGAAGTTCTTCTATTTCGTGTTATGTCCGGCGGCACTTTTAATCGCCTTCATTCTCGATTGGAAAATCGCATTCGCGGCATTGACCTTCGCGCTCTGCGCCTTTTACGGCGGCGTGGTGGCGTTGCGCATGATCAGTGTGCTGCTGGCGTTGTTCAAGACCAGCGAACATCGCGTGACGCCGGGCGAAATCGCGGCGTTGCAGGACGTGGATCTGCCGATGTACACGATCCTTGTGCCGATGTACAAGGAGCCGGAGATTGCGCAGAAAATCGCGCGCACGGTGACGAGTCTGGATTATCCGTTGGATAAACTCGACGTGAAATTATTGCTGGAAGAAGATGATGCTCCGACGCGCGCGAAAATCGCAGAAGTAATCGATTCGTTGCCGAAATGCGTTGAGGTTGTCATTGCGCCGTCAGTGCCAAAGGGGCAGCCGCGGACGAAACCGCGGGCGTGCAATTGGGGACTGGAGACGGCTCGCGGTAAGTTTTTGGTTATCTTCGATGCGGAAGATAAACCTGAAGCGGACCAGTTGAAAAAGGCGGTTGTCGTTTTCAATAAGCTGGAGGCGCAGGGTAAAAAAAAGGTGGTGTGCCTCCAAGCAAAATTGAATTATTTCAATGCCGATCAAAATTGGCTGACGGGCTTTTTCACGCTTGAATACACGACATGGTTCGACCTGTTTTTGCCAGGACTGCACATCGCCCGCACTCCGATTCCATTGGGTGGAACGTCGAATCATTTCAAGACGGATGTGTTGAAGGAATTGGGTGGCTGGGATTCGTTCAACGTCACGGAAGATTGCGATCTCGGGATTCGTCTTGCGCGGCAGGGACAGTCGACGGAGATTCTGGATTCGACGACGTGGGAAGAAGCGAACAGCGACACGTACAATTGGATTCGGCAACGCAGCCGCTGGATCAAGGGGTATTTTCAATCGCATTTGGTTCACACCCGCGATGCGTGGTTGCCGGCGTTCGGGATGGCGATCTTCTGCGCGTATCTTTTTTACTTTGCGCAGCAGTGCAAGCTCAACCCGATTTTACTGGAACGACATGCGACGGCGATAAATGTCATTCAAGGGCTGACGGCGGCCCTTGCGATTGGAGCTCTTGGAGCGTCGCTGTTTTCAGTGGCGAATCGATTCAAAGCGCGAACAGCGGGTAGCGGCGGACAGTTGGGGCCATGGAAATCGCTGACGTTCCGGTTCACGGTCGGCGGACTTTCGGCGATGCTTTTAATGAACGTGTTGTTCTGGTTTATGACCGGGCTGTATTTGTTGCGGCATGAGATTGCGGACGTGTTGCCGGGGTCGATTGGCAACATGGCTTGGGGCGAAAGTTCGACGATTCGCGATACGCTTTCGACGTGGGAGTTGTGGCACGAGAATGTGATCGACAACAACTACAGCGGGGTGCATCTGTACAACACGCTCTGGAATTTCGCGACAGGCAAATTCGGCAGCGCGGTGATGTTGGACCGGCTGCATGCGATCGATACGTGGTCGTTGGTTTCGCAGGTTT
>JANXLS010001270.1 GCA_025355035.1 Planctomycetota bacterium
CAATTGTTCGTCAACTCGCCGATTTCATCCAGGAAAATCGTGCCTTCATGGGCCATCTCAAACCGGCCCGCGCGATCTGCCGTCGCACCCGTGAACGATCCCTTGGTATGACCGAACAACTCCGACTCAATCAAGCTCTCGCTCAACGCCGCGCAATTCACAACAATGAACGCCGCATCGCTCCGCGTCGATTTGTAATGCGTCGCGCGCGCAACCAATTCTTTCCCGGTGCCGCTCTCGCCCAAAATAAGCACGACCGAATTCGACGGCGCGGCACGATCAATGAACTGCGCCACTTCCCGCATCCGCGCGCTCATTCCCAAAAGATTGTGCTGATTTTTCAATTCGTTCAACAGCCGGTCCTTTTTGTTCAACGCATCTTCGAGCCGCCGCAAATTCGAAAGCGCCGGACCTGCGAGCAGACACGCCGCGGTCAACAACTCTTGATCTTCGCGAACGAAACTGACACCCCCCAACCGATCCGCGTACAACAGTCCCAGCGTGTCATCGTGGGCAACAATTGGAACGCACAGCGCGCTCGTAATACCCTGCTCGCCAATTGATTTTGAATGCCCAAACCGCTCATCCTGTTTCGGCGCAGTCAGAACGGAACGGCGCGTTCGCAATGCGTAGTCAACGATCGTTCGCGACACCGGAACTTTTGCGAACGCCGCTTTGGTCGCGTCCTGCTCGCCCGGGGCGTTCCCGCTGGCCGTTTCTGAAACGCGCCATTTGTTCTTGCCGTCGATCAACACGGGCGTCACGCGATCGGCTTCCAGCGCGTTCAATAATCCCCGACTCAAAGCCCGCCACAATTCCGTACTGGTCTTCGACTCCGCTGCCGCTTTTGCAATCGCGTACAAGGCGCGCAACGACTTTACAGCTTTTCGACTGGTGTCATCGTGCCCCGACGCTCGCATTCCTTCGGGCGTTTCACCCGCTTCATCGTGTCCGCGCAAAATCGCGAGCGGCTCGGAAAGTTCGATCGTTTCAAAGCGATCGACGCCTCCAGAACGCGCCATTCCGGCATTGCCCATCGCCGGGACGACCCCCAGCGGCAACTGCATCACCGCCACCGAATCCATCTGTCGACTGCCCTGCTCCGATTGCGGCTTGGGTGACTCCTGCATCGAGAACGCAAATTTCGTCTCGCCAATCTGAATCTGATCGCCTTCCATCAAATTGTGCTTGGTGATTGTGTTCCCGTTGACCTGGGTTCCGTTCTTGCTCTTGCAATCGCGCACGATGTACTTTCCGTCCGTGCCGACAATTTCAAGATGCACTCGCGAGGCGCGCGAATCCGTGATCGGATGTTCAACGTTCGGATCGCGTCCGATGCGGAACGGAGCATTCCCAAGTGGAATGCTTTCCCCGCGTGACGGCCCGGATAGTATGGTTAGATGCGGCACTCTGGCTGGTGCTCCCTAGAATCAAGATATGTACTATATCACTGCAGTTTTTTACAGCAAGAGTTTTGCGTTTGGGTCCGAAGTCAGTTGCTTTTTGGAGTGAAGGGAGTTTGGAGTTGTTAAAGGCTTTGCCGTTCGTACACTCCTAAATTCTCACTCCAAACTCCCAACTAAAATGAGCGAAACCCTATTTTACTTTCCAACATCGTGAGGTATTGCAGAGAGCCCCAACGTCCACAATTTCTCCGGCGGGCCGTTCAACTCCAACCCCGCGCGAAGGCTCAACGTCTTGGTTGCCGTCGTTCGTGACATGCCTTTTTCAACGACGTAATCTTTCGGTGCGCTCGTCGCCCTTTCATCCGTCCACGTCGCCATCTTTCCCGGCGCGATAAACAAATTTCTTCCCGCCGTCGGTACTGAAGCCCCACACGCTTTCGCCATCGGACGCGATGCTCGTCCCTCCTGCGGCTCCGCCGCTGTTAAACGCCCGGATGAACTGGTCGTATCCAAGGGGTTTCTTCAAATCGATCATCGGATTGTTCGTGCCGTTTTCGAGATACACATAGCCAAACACAGCGACGCCGTTTGGGCCGACCTTGACGTCGCCCAGTGGTTGCCGCGTCGGATCGCCACCGAAGGGTTCCGGTGTATCCCATTGCTCCGGCGAAGGCATCCACGCTGAAATTCCACCCAGCAACTTCGGCGTGATGCTGTGCCATTCGCTGTCCACGCGCCATTTTTGGGCAGCCATGAAAATCCCCTTCACGCCGTATTCGCCGGGCGGAACTGGCATGAAATTCTCATCCAGCCCGTCCCAAACCTCTGTGAATTTTCCTTGATTTACAGTTGTGACGGTGCGCGGTTGAGCAGCCACGAAAGTACTGACGATCCAATCCGGATTCTTGGCATCCGTGATGGCGAGCGTCACGCAATAGGTCTTCGGGAGGGGACCTTCAGTGGGAAGTTGAAAGCTGACGTGCGCGCCATTCTCGCCCGCGCCAACTACACACGAAAGTACAGCTGCGAAAAGCAAACTTTTGGGCACGTTCAATCCTCAAAAGGGAATCGCTGATTTCCGCAGACCCAAGGGGTGAATCTATTTCTTCTTCACCATAAACACCGCGTTCGCTGTTGCGGCATGACCATTTCCATCGAAAACTGTCGCAAAGATCCGGTAAGGTCCGGGGGTCAGCGGCGCTTTGAAACTCGCTCGCATGCCGCTTGATTCAACGAGCGCTTCAGGATGCGCTGTCGGCTCCGACTCCTTATCGCCTCCGAGTTTCAAATCGCGCGATTCTTCGAAGACTTCCCATTTCGCGGTGAGTTTGTCGCCGTCGTCGTCGTAGGCCGTTAACTGCGCATTGAATGCAGCGCCCGGCTCCACCTCTTTATTGTGAGCCTCGCAAGCCAATTCCAAAATCTTCGGCGCCCGATTCGGAGGAAAGTGTCCGGTGAACGCGTAGCTCAATGCGTCAATGGATCCCAGCGATTCGCCGCTCTTCAAAAACATGCCGAACCACGTCGCTGTTCGCTCCTGTTTGTGAGACCAAACGAACGCATACGAACCGAGGCACTGCCCGCCCGGCGCGATGCTGCGTTGGTAGTTCAATAAATAGCGATCCGCTTTTTGGGAACTCGTCTCTTCCAATGGCGCGCCCCATTTCGCCCGCCCGGCTTCCCAGAATCCAAGCGGCCCGTATTCGGTGACGATGAAGGGTTTGGTCCACCCGAATTCCTTGACGCGATGAGCGACATTGTGCGCGCCGCCGTAGCAATTGATTCCGAGAATGTCGATGTTGGGACACAGCGTTGCGAGCGCTTTGATCTTCTGTGGATTGATCTCCGCAAGAACTGCCATCGTCGGGTGATTTGGATCCAGTTCGTGAATCCTGCGGGCCGCGTCATCGATCGAGCGCCAGACGCTATCGTGGCTGCCGTCGCCTTCGATTTCGTTTCCGACTGCCCAGATCAGCAACGCCGGATGGTTCTTGTATTTGTTCACATCGCGCTTAACGCGTTCGAGTTGCTCTGCGACTTTCGCTGCATCGGCGTAATTGAATCCCTGCCGTTCGGGAGCCAGCCAAATCCCAGCGCAGACCGTCAGATTGTTCTTTTGAGCGACTTCCAATTCATAACCAAGATGTTCCGTTGACCAGGTGCGAATCGAATTCCCGCCGATTCGAGCCAATACATCGAGATGCTCTTCCCCGCCGGCGCCTTTGACAAAGAAAGGTTTTCCATCACGGAGCATCCGGTAGCCGTCATCGGTCCGCTCGATCTTTACCTCCGAGCAGAAAGCCACGCGAATTAGAATGAGCGCGCAAGCAACCGCGATTCGATTTCCACAAGGAATTTCCATGCGTCAAGTCCACCCCAGAAACCGCGCGCGTCAGCATGCGGAAGCGATTATTGATCAGTGCCCTGCGTTTTATTTTTTCGCCAATTGAAACGACTCGAAAAACTTCACCACGTCAGGATCATCAGCACTCTGTTTCGGCACACACACAATCAATTGAAACAATCGCGTATCGACAATGAATTCACGCAGCAGATACCGCGCTTGTCCATCTTCACCTGAAATGACAATGGCACGTCCCGGCGATTTGGCGATCAACACCGCTTTTTCCGAGATCACTTTTCCGTTGACGGCCCTGACAAATGCGTCGCGGTCGGAGTCGAGCAGTTTCTTGACGGCGTCTTTTTCGGAAAATCGATCTTTTGGATACACGCCGAACGCCAGTGAATAAACGAACGCGGGCTTTCTGGCCGTATCGCGCGCTATGTAAATATGCGTAGCCATCGCGTCAACCGCTTGAGTCTGATATTCCGGATTCGCAGGGAATCGAATATAGCACAGACCGTCGCCGGGTTGATAAGCGTTCCATTCGCGATCCGAAGCTCGAATGGAAATGAACGGAATCGAAGAACACAATAAAAGAAGAAGTGCCGGACGCATTGTTTCGCTCTATTTCTTTTTCGTCGATTTTGCGCGTCGTTCCAGCCGCGCGTGTTCAGCGAGATCCTGTTTGCGTTCCATAAACAAGAGAAGCTTTTTGAGTGCCTGGCGCTCAATCTGTCGAACTCGCTCGCGCGTCAATCCAATCCGTTCGCCGATTTGAAAGAGCGACAACGCCGGCTGTTTCTTGCCTTTTGAGACGGGTGCAAGGTTGAAACGCAATTCGATGATTTGACGCTCGCGTTCTGTTAATCCCAAATCGATGGCCGTGTGCAATGCTTCGAGATCGTAATCGTCGCCTTCAAACTCTTCTTCATGCCCGGGCAATTGGCCTAAAAAATCGGCGATGTCGAAATTCTTGTCGTCCTCGCCATCCAACCCTTTGGAACCGCCGCGGCCCATGGGTGCAGTTGCGCTCAATCCTTTTTGGACGATTGCAATCTTAGACGGTGTCATGCCCAATTCGGCGCCGATTTCGTCGGGCGTGGCTTCCCGGCCCCATTTCTGCGCCAGTTTAGACGCGGTCTTCTTCCAGCGCGACATGTCAGTGAACAAGTGGGCGGGCACGCGAACCGATTTGACTTTGTTGAGCAGCGAGCGGCGAATCGTTTGTTTGATCCACCACGTAGCATAGGTCGATAATTTGCATTCGCGATCCGGGTTGAATCGCGTCACGGCTTTCAGCAGCCCGAGATTGCCTTCTTCGATCAGATCCAGCAGGGACATGCCGCGATCGCAATATTTTTTGGCGATGCTCACGACCAGGCGCAGATTGCTGCGGATCATGTCGTGACGCGCCTCCTCGTCACCTGCTGCCACACGGCGCGCCAGAGCGGTCTCTTCTTCATGGGAGAGCAATGGAAACTTGCTGATCTCCGAAAGATAAAGTTCTACTTCTGCATCGTTCGCAGCCATGACAATCGTTATACCGCAATTTATTTTCAGTGCAAAGTCGCAATAAGTTGAATCGCCAACTTGCCAACTCGGTGTGTGTGCGTGCGATTTCGCGGCCGCTGCAGAACTGCTTCGGAGTTCAAGGAACCGTCGCACTCCATCCCAGGGTTGGCGCGGGTACGCGGCAACCCTGGGCTCTGCTACGCAACTCCTTCGGAGTAGAAGTTACGGATTCTGTCCGCGCCTGACGTAATATAATTTTTCGTTTTCTTTGTCGTCCTATAATCATTCGCGCTTGACAGGCTTGCGTTTATTGATAAACATGTGGCGCTCCATTTTGACTAATTGAAAGCGAGACCGGGGGGCCTTCGCGTATTCACTTCTTATTACGCCCTGGAAGCTGTGTGTTTCGTTTTAATTTAGGAGGTCCTACTTCGGTGACAAAAAACGATATGGTCATTCAGATTGCTCAAGAGACGAGTATTGAGCAACAAAAAGTCAAACAGATAGTCCAGATGACTTTGGACGGGATCATCGAAATTCTGGCGAAAGAGAAGCGCTACGAATTACGCAACTTTGGCGTCTTCGAAGTTCGCATGCGAAAAGCGCGAAAGGCTCGCAATCCGCGCACCGGCCAGGAAGTCATGGTCCCAGAGAAGGCCGTCGTGACATTCAAAGCGGGTAAGATCATGGAAGAAAAGGTCGAGAAGTCTAACGAAAGCGGCGCATCCAAAGCCGAGCCTACAAAGGGCGCCTAGCACGTTGCCCATTCGTTTCTTCAAGCGCATTCAATTTGAAGAACTGCGCTGAATTCAGTTTTTTCTAACGAAGCACTTTCCTATTTCGTTGGAAAAATCCTCGATTCAGTTCACTGCCGGTGATGGGACGTAAAAAAAATTAAAAATTCTCTAAGAATTCGAGAATCCAACCGGGCGCGATGCGAGTCTAACCGAATGGGCAGCCAGAACAGCGACGAAGAGCTCGTTGAATTGGCGTCCCAGGGCAGATTGGACGCATTCGACGCACTGTACGACCGCCATCAAGACCGCGTTTTCAATCTACTCATTAGAATGTGCGGCTCCGAAGAGGATGCCGAGGACCTTTCGCAAAAAACGTTTGTCAACGCATGGAATGCGTTTGCAACGTTCCGCAAAGGCAGCCGCTTTTACACGTGGCTCTACCGCATCGCGTTGAACGCCGTGTACACGCACGAACGCGACAAAATGCGGAGGCGCAAGTACGAAGCGGGAAGTTTGGACGCGCCGGCGGCAGGAAGCGACGACGAGCGCCATTCGATGGGCTCGGGTGTTGCCGATAAACGTAGTGAAGATCCATTAGAAACGTTCTTGAACAAAGAACGTGATGCCATGATCCAAAATGCGCTGAATCGTTTGGGCACGGATTATCGAGAGATTTTGATACTGAGGGATATTGACGATTTGGATTACGACACCATTGCTGAAACGCTTTCGATCTCGCTGGCCGCGGTCAAATCGCGGTTGCATCGAGCGCGCAAAGAAATGGCTGTGCTGTTGAAGGACCTTTAAGTTCAAAACCGATGCAAAACTGTTGGACTGTGAATTATGTTGACATGCGATGAAATCGATCTGGAGTTGAGCGCCTACCGCGACGGAGAACTCTCCGACGCCGACCGCGCAACCGTCGAATTGCATCTCTCGAACTGCGCCGCCTGTAAACTCTCGCTCGAAGAAATCGATAATGTCCGCAAGCTTTTGTCGCAACTACCGAAAGCAAAGACACCTGAGCGTGTTAAAACCGCGATCCACTCCCAAATCGCCGCTCCGATTGTTCAGCATGTCGTGCGCGCCAATTTTAGTACAGTCCGATCGAACAACTGGGCCTGGGCCGTCGGGCTCGCCGCTGCATTGATGATCTCTCTGCTCGGCTACGTGACGTATTTTCAATCCGGCACCCGCGAGTACGTCGATTCAATTCACGTCGCTCAGGTTT
>JANXLS010001276.1 GCA_025355035.1 Planctomycetota bacterium
CGATCAATGCAAATGACAAATGCCAAATGGCAAATATCGAATAACGGCTCGTCCTATCGAGCAAGTGCAAACTCGTACGGAATCGAATACCAGAACGAAACAGGTTGCCCGTCACGCAGTGCTCCCGTAAATTGCCAGTTCTTGGCCATACCCACAGCCGCGCGATCCAGTTCATCGTACCCCGAAGACGTCTTGACCTGCACATCACCGACGTCGCCGCTGGGCAATACTTCAACCGTCAATATCACCGTGCCTTCGTGATGTGCGGCCAGCGCCGCCGACGGATACACTCCGCGATCCATGCTCACAACGCTCGGCTTGCGCGAAACACCCGCCCGCACCGCTTTACCCATCCCATTCCCAAAATTCGCGCCATTCGTCCCAGCACCTGAACCGCTGCCCGACCCTTGGCTCCCGACCGCCCCCGACCCCTGTCCATTACCAAGCCCCACGCCGCCGCCCGCCGTTTTTAGAACACCGGGAACCCGCGTCGCCGTACCATTTTCATCGCCAACCCCAGACTCCTTGGCCTTCGGATCGACCTTCATTTTCAACCGCGCCCAAACATGCTCGTGGCTCGCCATATGCCCCATTGTCAGCGAATCTGCCCCATCCCCGCCACCGCCGCCCGAGCGAATCTCCGCAGGATGAAACGCCGTCCCACCATCTTCCGTATCCAGGAGTCCATTGAGTTTCGTCTCATCCGGATGCATTTCCGAAAAGAGTTCCCCCGGCAGATTGTTCTGCACCACAAACGCCTGGGCAAACGGCACCGGCTCCATCAACGGCCGTTCGTTTTCTGCCGTTTCGTGTTCAGATGAAATAAGCAAAACTTCAACCGGTTCAGTCAAATCGATAGTGTCCGGCGTGGAGTGTCGTGAGCCAAACGAAAGCGTCAACACCATCGCCGCATTGAGCGCCAACGACGCCCCGATGCTCACCCAAGGGGAGCGCCAGACTTTCAGGTTATCCGTGATGTCATTCCGCATGTGCTACGTGCCGATTAAAAAAAAACCATGCTAAGAACGAATGAACAGCCAATTTCTTTCGTTCGTTTCAGAATTTCATGCATAATAAAATAGAGATTGTAGCACTCGAATGGTCCTGTCAAGCAAGGGTACCGGCTCGCGCAAAATGACAAAGCATTTACGCATTCAAAGCGCTTGCGCATCGCGGCATGGAGCTATCATGTAGATGAAGTGAGCAATATAGCGTTTTGAAACAAAATTCCAAGCATTCCCGACGCTCCAATTTTACGGTATAGTATAGAATGTTGTTAGCACAGAGGTCCACGCATGAATTTCAAGCTCATCCGCTCGCTCTTTTTCATCATCGCTGCCGCCACTTTCTACTCCGCTCACGCCGCGCAGGAAAAGGTCGATTTCAATCGCGATATCCGCCCGATCCTCTCCGACACCTGCTTCACCTGCCACGGCCCCGACGAAGCCAAGCGCAAATCCAAGCTCCGCCTCGACGTTCGCGATGATGCCTTCAAGCCCGCCAAATCCGGTGCAATTGCCATCGTCCCCGGCAAGTCCGCGACCAGCGAATTGATCAAACGCATCGTCTCCACTGATGACGATGAACGCATGCCGCCCAAGAAAACGCTCACCAAGGAACAGGTCGAGCTCTTCAAAAACTGGATTGATCAAGGCGCCGAATATCAGGGCCATTGGGCGTTCCAAACACC
>JANXLS010001295.1 GCA_025355035.1 Planctomycetota bacterium
CCCGACGAACTCCGTTCGATGCTGCCATCCTTATTGCGCAACACATACAGCATGTACTCACAGCCATTATCGAGCTGAATTGAAAACCATTCCCAGCCCGCCTGATCCGCTGATAGCTGGTTCGATCCAAATTCATGATCCATCCACGACTGCCCGTTCTTAATGGAGAACGTCTTCCCATCCAACGTGAGCGATCCGGATGTCTCCAATCGCGGAACCGAATAATAGTATGACGCCTGCCCGAGTTTCGGACCCTTCCGGCTCAACCCTTCTTCCCGAAGTTTTCCATGCAGAGCGACACGTTTCACGAACGGCGTCGTTTCCTTCAGGTCCAGATCCAAACTGAATTTCGTCGTCGTTGCCTTCATTTTCCAACCTGATCGATTGCGCTCGAACGACGCTTCTTTCGTCCAAACGCGAACACTCGGGTCGGGCGTTTCGTTGGGATACTCATGTGTTTGCGGATTCAGCCCGTCCCACTTTCGTCGCTCTTTCAAAAGCGCCGATACGTCGGTCGCTCCAGCGATTCCAAGCGTTCCTCGCTCAAGCGATTCGTAGTCAACGTGCACGTTTTCGTTGATGTCACTGATGGCAAGATGCAGCAGATAAAAATCGTTCGCGGCCCAGTTGCTCGTCCGTCCCCGCTCTTTCGCATCCTTCGGCGACATCGCTCGCCGAAAAATGGTGAATTGATAACCGAACTCGCGTCCCTTTTCGTCATTCACGTTCCCAGTGACATACCACCACTCGGTTTGATATCCGGCGTGGCTGGCGTGATCGGCGGGAAACGAATAGGCGAGTGGCTCAATCGCTTGTTTAAACGGTCGCGGTTCTTCTGCGTGCAAAGTAAATACGAGCGCTTGAGCGGCAAGCAATAAGACGACCTTGGTTTGGGCACTATTTTTCATGCGCAAAATAGTATCGCGACACGCGACGTACAAAAGTCAATTCGCATTCATTGGCCGCGCTTGAACGTCAGTTTCTCCGCCCAGCTGAAACATTGCTTGTGAATCTCCGCGATCGTGAGTTTGTTTTCGAACATCGCCAGCAACGACTTTTTCGGATCGCCGTCTTTCGCATCGCGAACACGAACATAAAAATCCTCGAGCTTCCCTTGAATCTGCAACCACTGCATGAGGTACCGCGCGGACGCGTAGTTTGCGCTGCGGCGCTCGCCATAAAACTCAACGTCCGTCAAATCCATTAACTTGTCGATCTGCGTCTCAGTGTTCGCCTTCAAATCTGTTTGAAGCCCTTTCAATCGCCAATTCGTCACTCCCACAATTCGCCCGGACGGCGTGATGTCGCTGGCTTCGTAGAGCGCACCGATGCCTTCGTTGAGCCAGACGGGAATCGTGGGAAAATCAGCCTCGGCCATCGCGTGAACCAATTCATGAATCAGTGTACCGCCACCTGTCCCGATGTTCATCACCAGCGAATTGTTCGCGCGGCTGTAGTAACCGAAAATTGACGGCGGCTTTTCGTTAAAGAGCTTTTGATTCCAAGCGCTGTAGCTCTCGCCATCGCGAAAGAGATAGACTTTCGCCGGAGCAGAGCGCACAGTCTTTGCGAACAACTGCCGCTGAATTCCCGCCGCACATTGACGGATCGTGCCTTCAATAATTCGTTGGGATTCGGCAGCATCCATATTCGACGCGATGACCCAAGGTCCGATGCTGGAGATCACAAACGTCGCGTCCAGTTGTGTCTTCAACTCAGCTTTATATTGCTCAACAATCTTTGCATCAGGCTTCGGCCACGGAAGCGTGGGATCCGCTGAGGCAGCCGGATCGGAACCACATGATGCAACGAAGATCAACACAAGTACTGGCGCGAGACGAGCGATGTGAATCATGTGGTGGCTCCCACGGATTGCAAGGTGGACGGACGAGCGAAAATCAATGCGGCACAAATATTCGTTTCGTTGCGCAGAAATGTTCGTGCCATGCTTTCTTACTCGACTGCATGTACCGTGATCGGGTCATTCGACGGCAGCGCTTCAAAAGTGACTATTCCTTTCGATGCTTCCACGTTTGATGTGTTTGCTCCCTGAGTGATCTGAACTTTCTTCCAAGCCGCTGGGACGTTTGAGATAACCGTCAACGGTTGATCGAACAAACTGGCGTCAGCCTTGCATGTCAAGCTTAACCGCAACAGTTTATCGGTGGATTCAAGCGTTTTTATTTCAGCAGTGGTGCGTTCCGTTTCATACTTATAGGCGGAAATGTGATCAGTCACCCAAATCTGCTCGCGGCGTTTATCGAGACCGTCGAGCAATTCGATGAATGTCGAAACCGGCGCGCTCAGCCATTCGCCGCCGACGCCATGGAACGCAACGCAATCCATGCTGCCTTTTTCGATCGCGGTATCGACAATCTTCAACATCTCGGCGGACGATTTCAGATTGATCGTCGCAAAACGGTTTCCGACCGGCGGGCGTTCGACGAGGTGATGCTTGTCGAGCAGTTCCTTCAGTTGCTCTTTTGTGATCAGCCACGCACCTTTTTTGACCCCGGGAATTCCGAATGAAATCAGGCGCGGATTCTTTCGGTCCGGGAATACTTTCAGGATCGCGTCATTCGCCAAACCAATTTCCTTCTCGCCGCCCTCCATGCTGAGAATGCCCTGGTGCGTGTGCGTGTGATTTCCATACTCCATCCCCGCCGCCGGAATCGCCTTCTCCCATTCGTTGCGAAACGCGCCCCACTCCCCCTTCCCCGGATTCACGTAAAACGTGCCAACGTAGCCGCGCTTCTTTAACTCGGGGACGACGTTCTTCACGTGGCTGGGCA
>JANXLS010000924.1 GCA_025355035.1 Planctomycetota bacterium
CATTGGACAGGCATCAAAGACGCGCGCGGTTCAGGCGATGATTCGAACGAAATTGGCGGGGCAGTTCGGTGAGATCGCGCCGGAAGGAATGCAGAAGCCAAAGAGTTGCGTGGCGCTGGGAGCGTGCGATTTCCACCTGCAGCGCGACGATTGGGATTTCCGACCGACGCTGCTACACCGGATCATTTATCTGGATGGAATGACGTTTAAACAAATCCTGCGCTCGGACGCCGAACGAAATGCGATTGTGACGCTGAGCGATTTGGATGTGCTGCGTCGTCCCGGGACGAAACTGGCGGTGCTTGTGGATTGCAGCTATGCCAGCCGCGGCGAAGATGGATTGCGGCAAGAGATGGAGCAACTGGGCGCGAACGGTTTTGAGCGAGTTGAGCCGGGCAAAAAAGTCAACGTGGTGGTTGCCGCGCCCCGGGACGAAGCGAGTTACGCGAAACTCAATGCGGGCATTCGCGCGATCGTTGACATACTCGAGCACGGTGCACAGACCGATTACTGGTATTTCCTCGCGTGGATCGAAAATGATCTGAGCCGCGCGTGGACATTCAGGTACCACTTATAAACCGGGGACTTGACGACCATGCTTCCCAACGAATTGTCGAATGCTGAAGAGCCTGAAGACGGCTTTAAGGAAACGCCGACCGCTCAGCCGTTGATGACGGCGCAAGAGGCGGTGCTTTCGCGGTTGCTCCGGATTCAATCGGAGTTGGCTGAATTTTGCGAGCGACAGAAAGCGCTGCTTCAGTGCGCGAAGGAGATTGAGTCGAACGTTGCACAGGCGTTTCTGGAACTCAAACAACTGCACAGCGACGCGAAGATCGCGGAGGCAGTGGTCGACGAATCGGCATCTCAAATAGAGCAAAACAAATCCGCAAAAACGGCGGTGATTTCGGTGCAGCCAGCCGAACCGATCGCGCCGGATGCGAGGATTCCGGAGATCGACATTCCGGGCGATGACGACTGGAATCGGTGGAAGGCGGCGTGGGAGGACGCGAAGGTGCGCGCCTCACGACTAGCGCTTCCGCGACTCCCGTCGTGTCCGTTTGCGCGCGCGACCCTGGACGATTTTCTGCGCGCGTCGTTTGTCCGGAACGACGACCCGCAGTTACGCGAATTCTTTGCGCGGTTCGGGCATTTTCTGGACGAGTACGAGCGCGGTGTGGCGAATTCGAAACTCTTTACGGCCTGTCGGTCGTTGAACGCGGCGCTGAATGATGCGTTGCATATTGACCCGAAAACAGACGCGCAGATTGAGCGGGCGCAGCAGGCGTTGAGTTTATGGGAAGACAAAACGAACGCGCATCAGCGTTGGTTTGCGGACGATTGTTTTGACGCGGAATTGACGGAGACGCTGACGGTTGCGTACGATTGTCTGGCGTCGCTGCAGATCGCTCAGCCGCACTTGGTCTGCGAGGCATTGCGCCACGTGTGCGACTGGCTGCTGTATTTCCTGACATTGTTGGGCGTGCACAAGGACAGCGGTTTGCAGATCGGACTTTTGCACGAGCAGTTGCCGCGGCATTTGCGCGACAAATTTCCGATCCAATCGTTGAAGCCGGGACGAGCGGCGGACTCGTGCAAGATCGCGAGTATCGTGCGAAACCGATGGTATCGGATCGCGGAGAATCGCGAGATTCAGGTCGTCCGGCCGTGGTATGAACTTGCGTGAGGCGCCTTAGAGCGGTTTTCAAATGTCTGAAGACAAATCTGCTTGCGGCGGGCTGCGCATCTTTGTCTCCACCCATTTGAAAAACGCTCTAATGTTGGCCCGGCAAAAATCGAACGATGTCGTTCCACATAGCGTAGATCATCAGCGAGCCGATCATGGCCAGGCCGGCGTAAAGGAATGCTTCCTGGATCTTCGGATTGACGGCCGAGCCTTTGATTTTTTCAGCGGCCACGATCACGAGATGAAAGCCGTCCAGCAGGGGAATGGGCAGGAGCTGCATCACACCGAGATTCAGCGAAATGAAGGCCAGCCACCAGATGTATTTTGCGAACGATTGTTTGGATGCGACCGTGAAAATCGTTCCACCGATGCCGAGTGGACCGGAGAGATTCTTGGCGCTGACGTGGCCCACGATGAGATTGCGGAGCGTCGAGAACATGCAAACCGTGTAGTTTTTCGTATCGTCCCAGCTCGTTCCCAACGCGTCGATTGCGCCCGTTTTTTGGACGGTTTCCATGGGTACGAACGACTGGCGGAAGGCGTCGTGGGAGTTGTTGCCGTTAACTTCCGGAATGGTGACAGCCAGCTCACTGGGCTTCTTGTCCTCAATTTCTTTTACCCAAACGAGCTTTCCGGTTTTCCAGGGATGAACGGTGGGGACATCCGGTTGAAAGCCCAGCACGTAATCGCCGCGTCGCAAGCCGGCTTTGTACGCTTCGGAGGTTTCGTCGATCTGGGTGACGCGCTTATACGGACCGTAGCTGAGGCCGAAGCGAGGCGTGGATTTTTCGTCGAGTTCGGAGCTCACCGGAATTTCGATTCGCTGGCCGTCGCGTTCGATAATGAAGATGCGCGGTTCGCCGGTTTTCTGTTTGGGATCCGAACTGCGTGACCCGGCGGCGACGTTCGTCAGTGCGAATTCCGAATCCATCGGGTAGATCACCGGATGACCGGGCTTCGTTCGATCTTCGACCGCTAGTATTCGATCGCCCTTTTTGAATTTCCCGGTTTTTGCGGCTGCGCCGTCTTTGGATTCTTTTTCAGCGGCCGGGTCCTTGCCGATCAAAATGAGATAGTCCGTCGCGAACCCCAATGGCAAGACTTCTTCTTCTTTGAATACTTCGCCGGGATTCAGACCGATGTTCGGGATGCCGTTCCTTTTGTCTTCTTCCATTTCGACGTGAACGTAATCCAGACCGCGCCCGCTGTCGATGCGTTGCACGGCGAGGGTGATCGGCTGGCCGATGGGGCATGCGGTGATCTGCATCATCAAATCGAAATAGCTTTTGACCGGGACTGTGTTGACAAAGGTAATTCGGTCGCCTTTTTTGAGCTTGGCCGGAACTGTTTTATCGCTGTCGAGAACGGCTTTGGCAAGAGCGGTGTTGGGCGCAATGTTACCGATGATCGGCGGCTCGAAGGGCGTTCCGGCCAGATAGCAGCCGGTGAAAAGGACGAGTGTCAGGAGAATGTTGAACGCCGCGCCGGCGACCAGAATCTGCGCTTTTTGGCCGGGGCGTTTGTTGCGGAAGTCTTCCGGGTTTTTATCCGCGGAAAGATCGGCGTTGAGATCATCCTGGCCCATCATTTTGACGTAGCCGCCCAATGGAATCAAAGACAAGGCGTACACGGTGCCGTTGTGTGTGAAAGAAACGATGTACGGGCCCATGCCGATCGAGAAAACGTGAACGCGGACGCCGTTCCATTTGGCCAGAAGAAAGTGGCCCAATTCGTGAACGAAAATAAGTCCGGAGAAACCGAGAATGAGTCCAGCCCAACCTGCCAATGCTTCCATTTAAGACGTCCTTGGTTAGAACAACGGGAAACAACATTTTCCATTTTCCATTTCTTTAAACCGCCTTGCTTTTTACAAACTCTCTCGCCCATCGATCGGCTTCGAGCACCGTTTCCAAGGTGTCGACGGGTTGTTCCTTATGTGCTGCGAGCGCTTCGCCGACGCAGTCGAAGATGCCGCAGAACTTTATTTTATCCGCCAGGAACAGAGCGACGGCTTGTTCGTTTGCGGCATTCAAAACGGCGGGAGCGGTTCCGCCGCGCCGACCCGCGTCGTATGCAAAATTCAAACTGGGGAAGCGCTGGCGGTCGGGCGTCTCGAACGTCAGGCCGCGCATTTTTTCCACCGTCAGCGGAGGCAGCCCGCCGTCGAGCCGCTCCGGATAAGTCAGTGCGTATTGAATGGGCAAGCGCATATCGGGCAATCCCAATTGAGCGATGAACGAGCTGTCCACGAATTCCACCATCGCGTGTACGATCGATTGCGGGTGCACCCAGACTTCGATCGCATCATAAGGGACGTCGAAAAGGAAGTGAGCTTCGATGATCTCAAGCGCTTTGTTCATCAGCGTGGCGGAATCAATCGTGATTTTCGCGCCCATGTTCCACGTCGGGTGCTTCAGCGCGTTCTCTTTGGTTGCGGCAAGCATCTGTTCTTTAGTCGATGTTCGGAAGGGACCCCCCGACGCCGTCAGGACGATCTTGCGAATTTCTTTGGCGTCGCCTGCTCGCGCGGATTGAAAAACCGCGCAGTGTTCACTGTCAATTGGAAGGATCGTGGAACCGTATTTTTTTGCAGCGGCGAGCATCAAGGACCCGGCCATGACCAGCGGTTCTTTGTTCGCGATGCCGACTTGCTTGCCCTTTTTCAGCGCGGCTAATGTTGGGAGCAGACCGGCGGCGCCGACGATGGCGGAGACGACGTAATCGGATTCACGTTCTTCAGCCATTTCGACGAGGCCATCGACGCC
>JANXLS010000017.1 GCA_025355035.1 Planctomycetota bacterium
CAAACTCGCTGGCTCACGCGGCGGTACAATGGGACACTTTACAAAAATGTTAACAAAATTTGAGCACAAGTCAAACGAACAACGAAAAAAGAGAAAATGAATGCGCGAAATATCGCCGACCCCAAAGGGTACCGTTTCAGCCAGGGCTTTTCAATTCTCCTAATTTTTCATAGACAAAATGCCGATTCTTAACTCAAGGAGGTTGAGAATCTTGAGTGCAAACACAACGGCAGAGGCCCATCCGTCATTGTACGAACTCTTTTTGGATCTGTCCGACCCGCGCAATCCGCAGGGGATGCGGCATTCGCTGGCAGCTCTGCTGACGCTGGCTGCTACGGCAATTCTGAGTGGAGCCAAGACGCTCACCGACATCGCCCAGTTCGGCCGCCGGCGAAAAAAGTTGCTCAAAGCCATGGGCTTCACTCATAAAAAATCGCCGTGCATCAGCACGTTTCACTATCTGTTCAAGGAACTCAACGCCTCCGCGTTCGAAGCCGCTTTGCTGGAGTGGCTTTTGGCGCATCACGGGCACACCTTGAATCCGGAAGTGCATCTCGATGGAAAAACGCTGCGCGGCTCAAAGCGCGGCGAAATTCCCGGCGTTCATCTGCTGGCCGTTTACTCCGAGAAATTGGGCTCGGCGCTGACTGAAATTCCGGTGGACGCAAAAACCAACGAGCACAAGGCCGCGCTGAAATTGCTCCGCCTCATTCCGATGGAAGGCGTCCTCGTCACCGGCGACGCGATGTTCGCGCAACGCGAAGTGTCCAAGGAAATCATCGATCTCGGAGGCGATTACTTGCTGACGGTCAAAGACAATCAGCCCAGCCTTAAACAAGCGATCTTGGACGCGTTCGACGCGCCTGTTTCCCCCTCAGGAGAGAGTGTCGCGGCAGGAAGACATGCAGAAAGCCACGACGCATGACAAAGGCCATGGCCGGCTTGAAACACGCACGATCGAAACGCTGACGGAAATCCCCGCGTGGCTTTCCTGGCCCGGAGTTGAGCAAATTTGCCGCATCACGCGCACACGCACGATCAAAGACAAGACCTCCGTGGAAATCGTTCTGGCCATCACCAGCTTGACACGGTTGCGCACCGATGCAAAAAAAGTGCTGAGCCTCACGCGCCAGCATTGGACGATCGAAAACCGATTGCACTATGTACGCGACGTGAGCATGGGCGAAGACGCCTGCCGGGTGCGATCCGGACACGCGCCCCAAAATCTTTCAGCGCTGCGCAATCTCGTGATAGGACTGATTCGACGGCGTACCCGGCATAAATTCATGCCGGATGCGTTCAGGCGCTTCATAGCAGACCCCTTCGCTGCCTTGGCGTTCTTTTGCCCTATGCAACGGAAGGACAATTGAAAAGCCCTGGCAACGAGGGGACCTGCGGTTGTCCACGGCTTGCCTTCGGTGTCGCAGCCGTTGACTTTTTTGGCGCCATCGATCGTGAGTTGTTGGGCTTTGAAGGGGACGATGGGGTCTTTTTCTCCGGCGATGTGGAGGAGGGGGAGGGGTTTGAAATCTTTGAAGCCGATCAGCGTGACTCCAGCGACGGGAGCGACGGCGGCGAAGGTTTCGCCGCGCGCGCGCCACAGATTGTAGGTGAAGACCGCGCCATTGGAATGGCCTGTGCAATAAATGTGTGCGATGTCGACTTTGTAGTCTTTTTTGAGTGAAGCGAGAACGGCGTCGAAGAATTTCAGGTCGCGATCGTTTGAATCGCCGGGGCGCATTTGCCAGCCGGGTTTCAGGCCCTCGGGGTCGGTTTTTCCCGCGGTCGGAAGGCCCTGCATGTAGACGCAGATGGCTTCGGACCAGTGCTTTTGGAAATTGTGGCCGAGCGCGGCGAATTTTCCGGTGCCGCCGTGGCCGTGGAAGTCGAAGATAACTGGGGTGTCAGCTGATGTTGCTGTGGTTGGGACGTAAATCGTGGCGTCGCGTTTGACGCCTTCGATCGTCCAGCTTTTTTGTTCGAGCGAACCATTTTCGGCGGCGAGGACAGAGGAGAAGACCAGAGTCAGGAGCAGCGTTTCGATGCGCGATCGGTTCATCGGTAACATCCTTTTAAGATGGCAATGGATTCTGATTTAATTCGCGCGCATGATGCTGGAATTCGTGTTCTACACAATCGAGTGAGGACGCGTGTCCGGAGCGTTATTCTTTCGATTCAAATCCCTTTGGCGGTTGAAACGTTTCGCATTCGGGCTCGGCTGCTTCGGCGCTGCGGGGGTGAGCGCATGGGAAATCTTTCTCGATGAAATACGTAAAAAGCGTTGATGAGTTTGTTGAAAAGTAGACGCCTTCTTCGTTCGGATCGTTCAGGCGCGCGAGGTCTGCAGGCGACAGCGTGAGTCGAAGTCTGCCGGAGGGGTTCAGGTCGATTGATGTCGGATTCGGGCTGGGAGCGACTTCGGCGGTCCACATGCCGCCGGGGAGGTGAAGTGCTTCCGTGATGGGACTGCCGGCAAGGAGCGTTTTCAACTCGGTGGGGGTGATGCGGAAGCGGGCGCTGTTTTGGGTCCATCGGATTTTCACGGTTCACTCCTCGTATTCGCTTTCGAATCTTATGCGACTATCTTAAGCCTTATTGATGCGGCAGACGAAGCATTTATTTAGGGGTGTTCAGACGGGTACAGTATCATTTGCGCAAGAGAGTTTGATGTTCCACGTGGAACATTTGCTCGGCAATTACGACGCCGCAAGGTGAATTTTTAAGGCGATGATGCGGAATGATTGTATAAAATAAGACAGTGCGGCTGAGCGGTTATTTTCTGACGGCGGCGGCCTTCAGGTGTGCGTCGAACCAGTCTGCGAAGAGGGCGGTTTCTTTGTTTTGGTCTTTCCAGCCGTGTTTTTCGCCGGGGCGGATGATCAGCTTTGCTTCGACGCCGGCGGCTTTCAGTTTGTCGATCATCAATTCGGACTGATGCAACGGAACGCGTGTGTCGGCATCGCCGTGGGCGATTAACGTAGGCGGGGAATCGGCAGTGACATGGTAGACGGGGGAAATCTTTCGACCGATTTCGAGGATCTTTGCTTCGTCGGTGACGGGCACGAAACGTTTCGTCTTGGTGTCGAAATCGTGGAAATCAAATGGGGCGAAGAGATCGCCGAGGACGCCACGGCCGATGGCGATGTCGTCGGTTTTGGCGTAATTCAAGAAATCGGTCGGAGGATAAAAACAGGCGACGCATTGGACGCGGCTGGAGACGCGATCGATCGGGTCTTTTGCGTCGGGATTGCCTTTGTCGCCGGCGTTGCCCTGCATCAACGACAAGTGTCCGCCAGCGGAACCGCCGGTGATGCCGATGTGATCGGGATCGATACCGTAATCTTTTGCGTGAATACGAATGAAACGTACGGCGCGATTCATGTCCTGGAGAATTTCCGGGATGGTGAATTTCGGTTGGCTGCCGTGAACGACCGCGAAGACGGTATAGCCGCGATCGACGTAAGTATTGCCGACGGCTCCGTTGGGATGGGATGAGAACCAACCGCCACTGACGACGTAGATGATCGCGAGGCCGTTCGCGTTTTCTTTGGGTTTGATCATGTCCATCGTTAATGCGACGCCGAATTTACGGCCGTAGATGATGTCTTCGGTCCGGGTGAAATTCGGCGCGGGGGATTCGAGCGCTCCAGCTAAGGAACTGAGCACTCCGAGCATGAGTGCAGCGCAAAGCGTGTTGAGTTTGAACATTGTTGAGAGTTCCCGAGATGGGGGTAGTTATGGATGACTTGAACATTGCTTACACTGAATATGGGCTAAATTTCATGAAATGTTTTTCCCGGGAAATGCAGTAAAGATGAGGAGATGCGCGTCTTTATGGAGTGTACGAGAAGTTTTACGAAAGCCATGCCCTTCTTTTGAGCCCTGCGGTAATTGATTCCGAAAAGTATCATTTTTGCGGCAAACCTTTCGGGTAATGTATGCACTAGTGATAAAAAGGCTTGCGGGGATCGCAGAAAAACGGTAAAAGAAACACCTTCAATATTTAATGCCGATTCGCTGTACAAGCAGGAGAAGCACATGGTCATGTTCTCGTTTGTCAAGCACGCTGCACGTGGGTTTCGTCGTGCGGTCACACAATACGCTTTCGCCGTCGTCATCGCCGCGCTGTCACTGTCGATCGTTACGAAGGCGGAAGAGTCGCCGGAGGCTCGTGGGCGTGTCAAAAAGCCGATGTTCAACAATACGGCGCCGTTCATCCCAAGCGAAATTTTGAAGGCTTACAATTATAATAATATTCCAGTGGGACCGAAGACGCCTCTGCCGACGGGGGTGAATCAGGAAATTGCGATCATTACGGATGGCATTCCCGACATAAATGATTTGGGATTATTCCGTACTCAATGCAATATTGTGCAAGCCGTTCCGACGGTCACTGTGTACGGTGTGGATTCAACGGGTCAGCCACTGACGTTGACAGCCAATCCGAACGCACCGGCGAACAATGCCACGTTGGAGATGGAATGGACCAGCGGGATCGCTCCGGATGCCGTCATTTCGATCTATG
>JANXLS010000044.1 GCA_025355035.1 Planctomycetota bacterium
GACAAAGATGCGCCGCGCCGGGCAAGCGGGACGAGGAAGACGAGCGAAACGTATTTGGAGACTACGTTAAGCGAGTCTGACGAAGTACCGCGCAGCCCGCCGCAAGCAGATTTGTCTTCAGACATTTGAAAACCGCTCTAATGGGACGGAGAAAAAGCCCGCGTAGAATGTCACGCACCAACAAGTAGTGTGCGGCATATTTCTCGTGTCAAAGCGCGCGATTCGGTTTAGTCTTGGTATGACTCCGCTCATTCCGAATCCGAAAAGGAACCGCTCATGTCCAACCCACTTTCCCGTCGCAAAATGATCAAAGGCAGTCTGGCTGCTACCGCCGGTGTCGGCTTGTTGGCATCGCGCGCAACGCTTGCCGAGGACAACCCGGATTGGAAGATCGAAAAGGGGCGCATTAAGCAATCGGTCGTGCCTTGGTGCTTCAAAAACGTGATGGTCGATGGTGAAAAATACTCGATCAACGAAGAAGAACTCGCGATATCGTCCGCGAAACTCGGGCTCAAATCCGTTGAACTCTGCGATCCCAAATTTTGGCCCATGTTGAAGAAACTCGGCCTGACCTGCGCTATCGCCGGCAGCCACGGATTTGTCAGCGGCTTCAACCACGTCGAAAATCATGCGATGTGTATCGAGAAAGTGACCAAGAGCGTCGAAGCCGCATCCGACTTCGGTTGCCCCAGCGTGATCTGTTTCTCCGGCATGAAAAAGCTCGATCCCAAAGATCCGAAGTGCCCCGAAATTTCCGAAGAAGAAGGCCAGAAAAACACCGTCGATGGCATCAAGAAAATCGTCGGTCTCGCGGAGAAAAAGAAAGTTACGCTCTGCATCGAAGTCTTGAATTCGCGCGTCGATATCAACATGAAAGGCCACCCGGGCTATCAGGCCGACACGCTGGAGTGGGCCGTCAAAGTCTGCGACAAAGTGGGCTCCCCTAATTTCAAAATCCTGTTTGACATCTACCACATCCAGATCATGGAAGGGGACATCATCACCCGCATTAAGCAGTATAAAGATTATGTCGGCCACTACCACACAGCCGGCAATCCGGGGCGCGCGGAAATCGACGACAGCCAGGAGATCAACTACCCTCCAATCATCCGCGCAATCGTCGACAGCGGCTACACCGGCTTCCTCGGCCAGGAGTTCATTCCCCGCAAAAAAGACCTCCTCGGATCGCTTCGGCAGGGCGTCAAAATTTGCGACGTGTGATAATAAGGAGCGCCGGTCCTCCTGCTGCCGCGCGGCATGTCACGCAAG
>JANXLS010000094.1 GCA_025355035.1 Planctomycetota bacterium
TGCCAAGATGCGCCGCGCCGGGCAAGTGGGACGAGAAAGACGAGCTCCGCGTATTTGGAGACTACGCGAAGCAAGTTTTTCGAAGTACCACGCCGCCCGCCGCAAGCAGATTGGCGCGAGGGTTTTGTCCGGTAGCTCTAAACATCGAGTGAAGGACGATGGAGCTTGAGTGGGCTTCTGATTGTTTTATTCACTCAATTCACATCTCAATCCTCGTTACACAAGTTGCACATATGTGCAATGCCTTTCACTCATCCTCAACAGCCCTTATTATTGCTTTTCCTCTCACCCGTTCAACGTTCCCAAAGTTGCACGTAGGTGCATTCTAAACCCATTTCACGATTCCATAACCGTTCCACAAATTGCACATATGTGGTTTTTTTATAAATACGATATAATTCAACCCCTCCTAAAATGGCACCACCCCATTCGCTTCCCCGAACAACATTTCTACTCGAATGCCCACAGCTATTTTTATTCGCGTTTTATTCGATGTCGAAAGCCGGTAAAACCCTTCCCAATCAGTACCCCCCGTATACAACGGATGAATTTTCGACTGTTGATACAGGTGTGTCCAATGACTCCGAAATGACTCCAATCCGTCGTATATCACGCGTCGTGAAATTTTCTGTAAAAATGGAGCGCAGACGATAGAATTAAGGACGTCGAAGGTCGAATTGAAACAATGCAAAATCGAGGTGAACGGGTGGTGAAAGGCCAGGCGACAAAGCCAACTGCGAAGCGCAAGACATCGGTAAGTGCGTACGGAGTGACATTCAATTTGCACGGCTACGATGTCGGCATGTCCAAGCTATCGCGAAAAATCAGCAAGCGCGATTTGACGGCCTTGCTGGGGACACACGGCGTTTCAGCCTCCGCACGCGCACCTGAGATTTCGGTGTTGCTCGTCGACGATCCCAACGACTACGAAAAGGGCGGGCATTGGTACACGCCCGACTTGCTGCTGGGCGAGGGTTTCGCGTTGAATTATCAGACGCAAACGATTCTGTACCCGCGTCACGCACCGCGCGCCATGAACATGAAAAACCTCGGCATGCAAAATCCGTTCGCGCGGACGATTGTCTTCTGCGTCGGTCTGCTCGCTGAATTCAACGGTCTCGAAAGCGTCGCGCAAAAGGCCTCGAAATTCCAAGCCCCCCTTTATCTGCACGCATCGTCGGTTTTGACGCCGAAAGGCGCTCTCGTGTTTTGTGGCGAATGCACGTTTGGCAAGACAACGATTTCGACGAAGCTGCTCAAGGAGTTTCCATTGCTGGAAGACGATCAGGTGACGATTCTCATCACCCCATCCTCGCGAAAAAAGGCAACGGCTCCACGCGTCGTTTCGTTCGGAGATTCGCGGAAAAATGCCAAGGCGCTGCCGGTGACCTCCGCGAATCTGGCCGGAATATTCTGGCTGAAAAAAGATCCGGAAAACGCGTTCGAACGCATGGATCAGGCCGAGGCGGCCGCGCTGATGCTCAACCCGATGGTGAATTGGAAGTACGGCCCTTCAATCAAGCACCGACTGCAATTGTTCAAAAGGTTGTTTGAAGCTGTGCCGTGCAAACGCCTCGCGTTTAAAAAAGAAAGTGAGCCGTTGGTGGAGTTTTTAAAGCGCGAGGGGTATATTTAAATAATACCGTTTCTGGGTTATGAGCTATTGGTTTCGGGTTACACGACCCGATCCAACTCTCGTAATTGGAAACCCGGAATCGAACGCGATACCAACTTCATGAACGAACAACCCTCACTTCACATCATTGCCATTGACGGACCCGCCGGAAGCGGGAAATCGACAGCGGCTCGTCGGCTTGCTCAAGCTCTCTCCTATACCTACTTGAACACCGGGGCGATGTACCGCGCTGCGGCGTTGCTGGCGCAGGAAGGCGGATTCGATTTAAGCGACGAAGCGAAAGTGACCGCCGTTGCGGCATCGATGCGTTTCGATTATTTCGAGCGCAATGGGCGTCAACGATTTGTCGTAAACGACGTGGATCGCACCGAGGAATTGTTCACTGCGGCGTTGACCGGGCAGCTCAAACCGGTCGTGAATAACCATCAAGTTCGTGCCGCATTGGTCGACAAAATGCGGACGGCGGCCGGCGGCGTGGTCGAACGCGGCGCCAAAGGCGTGGTGCTTGAAGGCCGAGACATTGGGACGGTCGTTTTTCCCAACGCGTTCATCAAATTTTATATTCACGCCGATATCAATGCGCGAACCCAACGGCGCGCCGCCGAGTTGGAAGCCAAAGGTGAGTTGGTCGATTTCGAAGGACTGCGCAAACAGATCCAATACCGCGACGACACCGACAAAGCCCGCGAGGTCGGCGCGCTGATTCAGGCGGAAGACGCCATCGATGTGGACAGTACACACTTGAACGAGGAGGCCGTACTGGCGCGCCTCCTCAAGGAAGTCCAAGCGAAAATCGGTTATTGAGCCC
>JANXLS010000110.1 GCA_025355035.1 Planctomycetota bacterium
CGCCCGCTACGAAGTCGCCGAACGGGAGCTGCATCTGGAGCTGTCAAAGCAGTATCCTGATTTCAAAATCGGTCCGAAGTTTGAAAACGAACGTGGCGAGCGCAAAACGACGATTGGGTTGACGCTGGGCATCGACCTACCAATCTTTGACCGCAACCAGCAGGGCATCGCATCAGCAAAGCAAAAGCGTGAAGAAATTCGAGTGAAATATGAAGCAGCCGCCAACCGCGCATTGGCGACGCTCGACCGAGCCTATGCCAACTGCACGCTATCAGCAGGAAAACTGAATCTGCTCAACTCGCTCGTGATTCCGCGCGCCAACGCCAATGTTGATTTGGCCCGCAAAGCCTTGGATGCGGGCACATCCGACACGCTGCGATTTCTTGAAACCGAACGCAGTCAGCGAACAGTGTTGCTCGATGCGCTCGACACGGAATTGGCTTTGCAGAATGCGTGGATCGAACTTGAACAGGCGGTCGGGTATCCGTTGACGACTTTTCCGGGCGAAATTCTTTCAGAGACGCCCGCGCTGGATCAGCTCAATAGTGTGTTCAATCCTAGTTCAAAGAATCAATGAGGTGGCAGTTGTACTTTAGTTTGATGCAGTATCACGAGGCAATTTGAACATGGCAACTGACCCAATCTGTGGCATGACCGTCGATGAAACATCTGCTTTGCCCGCCGAACTTGGCGGCCAGATGTATTATTTTTGTAGCGAGCACTGCCGCCAGCAGTTCATCGGCCAGTTGGCTGCGCCGAAGGAACTTCCAAAGTCTGCATTTACGTCCGGGCATTCTTGTTGTTCTCACAAAGACGGCGGTGACCATAAGCCGTCCGATGCAGTTAAACCGTCCGCAGCGGCAAAATATTATTGTCCGATGTGTCCGGGTGTTGAATCGGACAAGCCTGGCGAATGTCCGAAGTGCGGCATGGCGCTGGAGCGTAATCCGGCTTGGAAGGCGGCGAACAAAACAACCTACACCTGCCCCATGCACCCGGAAATCCAGCAGGATCATCCCGGCGACTGTCCCAAATGCGGCATGGCGCTCGAAGCGAAAGTAGTCGCAGGTTCGGACGAGAAAGAAGATGATTCCGAACTGCGCGACATGACCCGGCGTTTTTGGTTCTCTGCGGTTCTGACACTTCCGGTGTTTGCTCTGGCGATGGCCCACATGATTCCCGCACTGGGCGAAATTTCCTGGGTCGGCGGACACACTTCGCGCTGGATTCAATTCGCGCTTAGCGCGCCCGTCGTTCTCTGGGGAGCATGGCCGTTTTTCCGTCGTGGTATTCAATCGCTGAAGAGTTTTCATTGGAACATGTTCACGCTGATCTCCATCGGCGTCGGCACTGCTTTTTGCTACAGCGTTGTCGCGATGTTCTTGCCGGACCTATTCCCCGAGTCCATGAAGCAGCACGGCATGGTCGGTGTTTACTTTGAAGCCGCCGCCGTCATTGTAGCTCTCGTATTGCTCGGCCAGATGCTGGAACTCAGCGCCCGAAGTCGAACCGGCAGCGCGATCAAAGCGCTCCTGAATCTTGCGCCTCGAACGGCAATGCTTGTCAAAGACGGTCATGACATGGGCGTGGCTCTTGAACTCGTTCAGGTCGGCCAAACGCTTCGCGTGCGCCCCGGCGAAAAAATACCTGTGGATGGCGTCGTAACAGAGGGAACGTCCAGTGTCGATGAAGCCATGATCAGCGGCGAACCGATTCCGGTCGAGAAGCATGTTGGCGACAAGGTGACGGGCGGCACGGTCAACAACACTGGCAGTTTCCTGATGAAGGCGGAGCGCGTTGGCAGCGACACGACGCTCGCGCAGATCGTGAACATGGTTGCGGAAGCACAGCGCAGCCGCGCGCCCATCCAAGGAACAGCGGACAAAGTGGCGGGGATTTTCGTGCCGACCGTGGTCGCTATCGCCATTCTCACGTTTGCGCTCTGGCTTTGGCTTGGCCCCGAACCGCGCTTGGCATACGCGATTGTCAATGCTGTGGCCGTGCTCATTATCGCGTGCCCGTGCGCGCTGGGACTGGCGACTCCGATGTCGATCATGGTTGGCGTTGGTCGCGGCGCTCAGGAGGGCATCCTGGTCAAGAGCGCTGAAGCCCTCGAACATCTTGAAAAGATTGACACGCTGGTCGTGGATAAAACTGGCACGTTGACCGAAGGCAAACAAAAGCTCATGGATTGTCTGCCAGCGAATGACATGGAGGAAAAAGAGCTTTTGCAGCTGGCGGCGGCATTGGAGCAGAGCAGCGAGCATCCGCTTGCAGCAGCAATCGTGAGGGCCGCAAAAGAGCAATCGCTGGCATTTGAACCGGTCAAAGATTTTCGGTCAATTACAGGCGGCGGTGTCGTTGGAATGGTCGCTGGCAAATCCGTGATGATCGGCAAGCCGGCGTTTCTACGCCAACAAGGCGTTTCAGAATTGGAAGTTCTCGAACAATCGGCCGTCGCGCTTCAAGCAGAAGGCAAGACGGTCATTTTTGTCGCCGTGGACAAGCTCCCTGCTGGGATTCTTGCCGTCGCCGATCCCGTCAAGGAATCCACGCCTGATGCAATCCGAGAATTGCACGCGCTGGGATTGAAAATCATCATGCTGACAGGCGACAACCGCCGCACGGCAGATGTCGTGGCCAAACGCTTGGGACTCGACGGTGTGGAGGCTGAGGTTGAGCCTCAAGGAAAAATCGCTCACATCAAGAGGCTGCGCAGTGCCGGTAAGTTCGTCGCGATGGCCGGAGACGGCATCAACGACGCGCCCGCATTGGCCGAAGCGGAAGTTGGCATCGCCATGGGTACTGGCACGGACGTGGCGATGCAAAGCGCCGGAATCACGCTGGTCAAAGGTGATCTGCGCGGCATCGCGAAGGCGATCCGGCTGAGCCGCGCCACCATCGGCAACATTCGCCAAAACCTCTTTTTCGCATTCATCTACAACGCCCTCGGCATCCCCATTGCCGCAGGATTGCTCTATCCGTTTTTTGGAATATTACTCAGCCCCATCATCGCAGGAGCGGCGATGAGTCTGAGTTCGGTGTCGGTCATTTCCAACGCGCTCCGCCTACGAAACGCTCGACTTGTGTAAAAGTGCCGTTGTCAACTCGTTGCAAACCACCGTTCGAATATAGGGAGAGAATTATGAAGTTAGTACGCGTCCTCTTGACTGCCCTGGTTTTGGGAATTGCCGGATGTGGATCGGGAACAACGACCCCTGCCAAACCGTATGTAAATACGGACGGCTACCCGCTCGATGTCTGTGTTGTGAGCGGTGAGAAATTGGGTACGATGGGCGATCCATACCTCATCAAGCACGACGGAAAGACTGTCAAACTCTGCTGCTCCTCCTGCCTGAAAGAGTTCAACACGGAACCCGCGAAATACATGCGAATTTTAGAGGATGCCGAAAAGAAGAAGACGCTTGGCAAGTGAGTTTCGTTGGTCGAGGCGATTTGAGAACGACATCGCCAAAGTCCAGCCGCGCGCTCGCCCCCGCTCCCGCGTCGAATCAGCGCGCGCATACGCGCGAGCAATTCCGGCAGATCAAAGGGCTTGACGACGTAATCGTCCGCGCCGCTGTCCAAGCCGCGCACGCGATCCGCGCTTGTCTCGCGCGCGGTGAGCATCAGCACTGGCGTGGCCTTCGTCTTCCGCAGCTAAAGCCAACACCGCCCAGCCGTCCAACCCGGGCAGCATCGCATCGAGCTGAATCGCGTCGTCATCGTGCCCCCGCGCTTTGAGCAGACTCTCCGCGCCATCCGCCGCCGTGTCCACAGCGTAGCCCTCCCTGCGCAAAAGTTTTGAAAGCGCGCGCAGCAGATGAGCGTCGTCTTCAATAAATAGGGAGCCGCATGGTTGTGTATATACCCAAACCCGTAGCCGAATCACCTTTTGGTTGAATGAAATTGCGCGGCCGTTGGGTGCCAAGCACCAGTACTCTGGTCCTTGCTGTTGGACGTCCGTCTTGATTCAAACCGTTTGAGTTTATCGTGCGCAAATCAGCAAGGAGCAGGGTACTGCTCCTTGGCACCCTTGCTCGCGGCCACCCGCCGAATGTAGTTGTGAACAAACACCTCAACCTCTCCGGTCAGCACCCGCCCATTGCCATCGCAATCCCGTGAAACGAGGGCTCGTCCAATCACCGGAGAAATGGAAGTGGTCGAGTTTTCGTTGGATCGAACAAGGCGCTCGTGAAAACGAACCGATCACGCTGGACGATTGGGTGGACAATTAACGGGGTGCCAAGGACCAGTACTCTGGTCCTTGCTGTTGGACGTTAATCTCGATTCAAATCGTTTGAGTTTATCGGGGCGCGCATCAGCAAGGAGCAGCGTACTGCTCCTTGGCACCCTTGCTCGCGGCCACCCGCCGACGCGCAAGAAAGGTACGAATGGCAAAGCTCATCTTCGCAATGAACCAATCCCTCGATGGCTTCGTCGACCACGCAGGGTATGCGACCGGCTCCGTGTTGTTCCAGCACTT
>JANXLS010000117.1 GCA_025355035.1 Planctomycetota bacterium
GCGCATGGAAAAAGCCGAGCGATTTTTGTTCGGATCGAGGCGTCGAGCTTCAAGCGCTATCAGAGGAGATAACGCTTGAAGCTCGCAACGAAGAGCCGGACAAAAAGCGCCGGATTTTTCCATGCGAGCCTTTTTCAACGGGCTGATAGGCGAAGTTATGTCAAGGAGATGCAGTTGCCAAATTGGCATCTCGATCTGACGATTTTCAGACATGTCCGCCGAAAATTTTCAATATGTTGCGTTCAATTGGATGAATGCTATCGCATTTCAAAGAGAATCGCACCCTGTTCTCCTATGAGAGACCGATATATTAAAAGATTCTTTAGATTATTCTCGTATGGCCCGGCGATTGTGATCGTTAGATCTATGTAAAGACCGAACGAAAACCGAGCGTTCACAAAACAGAGATTCTAGCTGGAATAATGCGTCCGATAAGACGCAATGAATTTTAAAATCGTGGGGGCGATGGCAAGGATCCGAATGGCGCTTCAGAAGTTTTCCTCGTAACAACCTCGAAGTCCATCCTACCTGCCAATCAATTATCTGCCCTAGCCCGTCCGGTAACTCGCCACCGCCCCCCACAAATTTTCTTCCAAAACCAAACACAGCGGCGAACTCAATCGAGTTCGCCGCTGTGTTTTGGGATCACCGTTTTAGGACAGTGAAAATTCGAACCGATTTGCCCCATCGCATCTCCCAAAATACCCCCCCTTTTTCCTTTCTTTGTGCCTTCGTGCCTCCGTGTTAAAAATAAAGTCGCCCCCTCCCCCCTGCGGCGATGACTGTTGATTGCGCCGAATCCCCGCTTATACTAGTGTGTTGAATCACTCTGGATGATGATTTGACGCCGGGTATTTTGAACGTGATCGAGGCGTCTGGCGACGGAGCATGTTTGTATAACCTGTGACGGAGCCAGAAACGAAGAGCACGTTCAAAAGACCCAAGACAAATCGTCATACAGAGTGATTCACCACCTTAGCTGTGCGCGGGTCATTAACGCTCTTTTCGAAACGCTGGGCAACAGCGCTAAACGTTTACTTCCCAATCAGCTCCACCAACTTCGCACCGTACTGCTCTTCCGAAAAATGTTTCTGTATCCGCTCGCGCGCCGCATCGCCGTAGATCCTGTACGACGGCCACGCCGCCGCCAGTTCATACAACTTCTCCGCCAGCGCGTCCACATCCCCCGGCGGCAGCAGCAACCCCGTGCGCCGCTCCTCTATCAAATCCGGCAAAACGCCCACGCGCGACGCCAGCACCGGCAGCCCCGACGCACACGCTTCCAACCCCGCCCGGCTCGACCCTTCCGATCCCAGCGACGGCAGCACATACGCATCCAGGGCGTGATACACCCCGCGCATGTCGTCAATAAATCCGGGAATCAAATCCGTCCGCTCGCGAATCCCCAACTCCCGGCACAGTTCGTCGAGACTCTTATACGATCCCGGCCCGCGTCGCGATTCGTCCGCAAAAATCGCCAGCCGCACCTGCTTTCCCATCACCCGCGACGCGGTCGGAAACGCCTTAGCAAAGGCCCGCACCAGCACTTCATGACCCTTCACCGGCGACGGCCGACCCGCCGTCCCGATGTACAACGCGTCCGGATCCAAGGACGCTTTCGCCAGCGCAGCGGTTCTCTGCTCATCCGTTGCCGGAGCAAATTTATGGGCGTCAATCCCTTCGAGCAGCACGTGAACGCGATCCATCTTAAACCCGCGCAACCCGCGAAAGTGTTCCGCAATCACGCTCGCCGAACAGATCACCGCGCTCATCGAATTATGCAGCCATCGGTTGAAAATTGATGCTTGAATCGGAAACACGACGCCACGCAATCGAACCAGTTTGATCGGCCGCGAAATCGATTTCAGTACGAACGCCGCCAACCACTGCTCCGGACTTTTTTGAACAATCACCACATCGACATGGTTCTGAACGATGAACCGCCGCAGCTTTTTAAAATCCCACGCAAAACTCATCGGCCGAAACCCGCGCCGCAATTCAAGCGAATTGTCCACGGTGACGTTTTCCGCTTCGCCACGGGTTTTCCAATAATCGCCCGGAGCAAACAGCGTCACCGTCGCCCCGTGTTCGCGCAAAATGCGAGCGTTGTGAAACAAAGTCGCGGCAGACCCGCCATTCCCCGCAATAGCCGTCAAGAGCACAATAGTCATGGAACACGAACGATAGCGCTTGCACCCGCCGTTGGCAACGTAAAGGAGCGATGTAATGAATCAGCGGGTTCGTGCCAATTGGACGCGAGCCGTTTTTTGTTCAACTCCGAACGAATTATGTAGCAAAGCCAAATGCCCCGTCGTACCCTCCGCTACCCGGGGTAAATAAACGATAATGCCCTTCAACTCCGAAAGGAGTTGTGTGCGGTAGTGCAATGATTTGTCGAATACTGTAATTTCCGCCCCTTCTTCTTTCAGCTTCCGTAACTTTTATAAACATATTATCGTCATGCACTAACAACACTCATTTCAATGCACCGTTAGCACACTCGTGCAGTTTATTTTCTTCCGATAATGCTTTGGATGAGTTGTCACGCACATTGTGCATGGTATTCTGATTGTGTAAGCACAATGTGCTCTATAGCCGTGCAACGGAGGCAGTATCGAAATGTTCCACTCAATGTCCAACCTCAAGTCCATCCTAGCCCTGACCGTCGCCGTCAGCGTCATCTCCAGTCAAAACTTCTTCTCGTCCGCCGCATCCTACAGCCGCACATCGCTACAAGACATGACACAGCGCGCCGTTGCAGTCGCCGAAATCCGCGTCATCAGCCGCTCATATCCCGAAATGAATCCGAACGAATTTCAACGCACACACGTCGAAGTCGCAGTTACGAAGACCCTCAAAGGTAAGTTGCCGGAAAGATTAACGCTCGACCTTCCCGGTGGTTTGCGCGGTAACCAAGTCTTCTTCATCGCCGATTCCGCTGAATTTCAAATAGGCGAACGAGCGATGGTCTTCATCAAGGAACCGACTGCCGGCCAATATATGGTTCAGGACTTGGGCCTCGGCAAATTTAACATCGTCGAACGCGATGGCGCAACATTCGTCGAAAGCGCGCTCTGCCCGAAAGCCATGGCCGCAGCCGACAGCGACGCCGGTGCTAACCTCTTAACCAAGTCAATCCCGTACACTGATTTCTGCTCGATGATCGTTTCCTACGCCACGAACGACGAACCCACCGTCAGCCCGATCAAACTCGCGACGACTCTTCAGAATTCCGGCTCGCAC
>JANXLS010000204.1 GCA_025355035.1 Planctomycetota bacterium
CCCTGGAATTTACGGCGAATTCGATGGCCCGGAATTGGTTCCCCTGATCGCTCCGCGAGCGTTGTTGATGGTCAACGGAGACACTGACGGCAACACACCGCTTCCGGGCGTTAACATCGTCGCCGAGAAAGTGAAAACCGCCTACGCGAAAGCCAACGCGTCCGACAAATTCAAGCAGATCATCCAGCCGAAAACGGGCCACAAAGTTACCGAAGAATCGTACACGGAAATCATCGCATTCTTCGAGAAACATCTTGGGTTTTAAACAGCGAACGGCAATCCGCGTGATTCGCGGTAAAAAAAGCCGTTGCCGTTAAAGCCCACCGGTGACATCAAGAACGGAACCGGTAATGTACGACGATTCTTTCGACGCCAGGAAAAGCACACAATTCGCGACGTCTTCAGGCGTCCCGAATTTTTTCAGCGGCACCTGATTCTGATAGTGCTCGCGCAATTTTTCGGGAAGATCGCCGATTAATTCCGTTGCAATAAATCCCGGCGAAACGCAATTCGCCGTGATCCCGCGCGATGCTACTTCTTTGCTCAAACTGCGCGTCAATCCCACTTGCCCTGCCTTGGACGCCGCGTAATTAGACTGCCCTTCAAATCCGAATTCCCCGCAAGGCGATGTGATCGTGACGATACGCCCGTAACGCTTGCGCATCATCGCCAGCACCGCAAATTTCGAAACATTGAACGTTCCGGAAAGATTCACATCCAGCACCGAACGCCAATCCTGTGGTTTCATCATCGCCAGCACCGCATCCTTTCGGATGCCGGAGTTGTTGACGACAATCTGCAATCCGTTGGGCAGGAGCGGCTCGATTTCCTTGAAGAGCGCTTCGACACTTTCATACGACGAGACGTCGCATTTTTTCAGAATCAGTTTTTCAGCGAGCGGTCCCAACGTGTCCTTGAACGCAGCAGCAGCCGCATCGTTCCCGGCGTAAACAGCGACAACCGTCGCTCCCGCTCTCATAAACGCTTCAGAGATCGCGCGACCGATACCTCGGGTGCCGCCCGTGACCAGCGCTGCCTGATTTGAAAAATCGTATCGAACCATAAAGTCCACTTTCTCTTATTTGTTTTCGCGCACATATTTGTCAACATTGTTCGACACGATCACGCCGTAATTCACCGCGCCCAACCAGCCTGACATGATAATGCCGACCGACCCCGCGTGGAACAAACCGCGAATCTGCTTCGGCAATTCCATGCTGACTTTCAGGCCTTCAAATTTCGTTCCGAACGATGCGCCGTGCATATGCATCGTGTAGTGTTCGAACGTCTTCGGCGTGCTCGCTTCGAGGTGATCTATTTTGCGGGTGACGCCCGGGAGATACTTTTCGAGCGCGGTCACCGTCTCATCAATCAGCTTCTTTTTTTCGGCTTCGTATTGCTCCGGCGTCAGGCTCGCCCAATCGCTGTAGTTCGCATTCGTCGATGAAACGATCGAATACTTGTCACTGCCCGGCCGCGTGTCGGGATAGTAAACCGAAAACGTCCGGCTCGTCACGCTCGCCGCGCACAACGCCGTGGAATTAAAGTTCGGCAGCACTGACGTAAAAAGCAGATCGCCGACATGATCAATCTTTTCGCCGCGCCGAATGCCGATGTAAACCTGGCAGCTCGAATTGTTCAACCGCACCGCGTTCGCTTCGTCGTAGAATTCTTTTGAGAAATGATCCGGTCCAATCATGTGTAGGATCGTGCTTTTCAGATTCGCGTTGCTCATGACGCTTTTTGCCTTGATGTCGCGGCCGTTCGCGCGCACTCCGACAACGCGACGGTCTTCGATCAAAATCTTTTCGACGCATACGTTCGATTTCAGCGTCACGCCATTCTTCGCCGCTTCCTGGCGCATTTTCTTGATGAGCAGGTCCGTGCCGCCCTTGAAGGTGAAGACGCCTTTGCTCATAAAATTCGAGAAGACGATTCCGTAAGTAATCGCCGGATCGTCGAGGGTGGAGCCGTTCGCGTATGCGATCGGCTCCATCAGCAAGCGCACAACATCGTCGCGCCCCGGGAAGAATTTCTCGAAGAGCTGGCGCGTCGTCATCGCCTGATCGTCGTAAAAATTCATTGCACGAACCGTCGAGAAAAAGGCGTCGACCGTCTCCTGCGGAATTTGAAAACGGGTTTTCAGGATGTTCTTGAAATCGTTGATGTCGAATGTCGTTTCGAGCGCAAATTGTGGATTGTCAAATCGAATGTGCTTAAGCTGCACGATCGAATCGGCGATCTCTTGCGTCCAATATTTCCGGCACGATTTGATCATGCCGATCGGAAAACCGTGCAGTGAAATGTCGAAAAGATGCCCGCCGCTGCGCGTGAACCACGTTGCCATGCCGCCGTAATTGGCGTGTTGTTCCAACAGCAACACCGAGTGCCCGATTTTGGCGAGCGTGTTCGCCGCCGTCAGCCCCGCCAATCCGCTGCCAATGACAACGATGTCGTATTCACATTTAACGCCTTGAAGCCAGTCGCGCATTTTGTTTCCGTTGGACCGATTGAAAAGGTGGTATTTTATCCAGCGCCACGAAAGATAAAGGAAAGAAGTGCCCTGTCGCAGATGCATTTGAATATTCCGCTTGACGAAGGTGTATCCTTGCCTACCTTGCTTGCGCGAAACATCGGATCTACTATTAGAGGAGGAGTCTGTTTCATGGGCGGAATTTTCAAATCGTACGACATTCGCGGGGTTATACCGGATCAATTGACGACCGGCGACGCGTACCGTATCGGCAAAGCGGCAGTGGCGTATTTCAAAGCCACGACGCTTGCCGTAGGCCGCGATGCCCGGATTCACTCGCCCGAAATGTCGGCCGCGTTGATCGCGGGAATCAACTCCGCCGGAGCCGACTGCATTGACCTCGGCATGAATCCGACACCGATGACGTACTTCGCCGCCGGATCGCTCGGGAACGCGCTGCAAGGCGCGATCATGGTGACGGCGTCGCACAATCCGTCGCAATACAACGGCTTTAAATTCACGCGGGGCGGCGCGTTGCCCATGAGCTACGACACGGGCCTCTCGGATGTCGAAGCGCTCTATAAAAAAGATCAGCCAGGCCTCGGGAAAAAGCGCGGCAAAACGATCGTGAAAAATATGCGCGCGGGATACGTTAAACACTGCCTCCAATTCGCATCGATCAAGCGGCCTCTCAAAATCGCCATCGACACCGCCAATGGCGTAATGGGAGATATTCTCCCGGAGATTCTAAAAAAGGCCCCGCAGATCAAATGCGTCCCACTTTACTTCAAACCCGACGGTCGCTTCCCGAATCACGACGCGAATCCGCTGCATCTCGAAAATCTGGCTGACCTTCAAAAAGCCGTCCTGAAAAACAAGTGCGATCTCGGTGTCGCATTCGATGGCGACGGTGACCGCGTGGCGTTCGTCGACGAAAAAGGCGTCCCAATCCCGGGCGATCTCGCAGGGGCATTGATGGCTCAAGCCGTGCTCAAGACAAGCCCACGTTCGAAAGTTTTCTACGACGTCCGCGCAACGAAAG
>JANXLS010000240.1 GCA_025355035.1 Planctomycetota bacterium
TTTGCGTGAAACTGTTTTCACAGGATTTGGTTGCAGATAATATGTTGCTCTTTCAAAGGAATTATGGTGGTTGGCCAAAGCATTACAAAGAAGAAAAGGTTGACTATAAAAAGGAGTATGCAACTGTTGAAAAAGCAACCATTCAGGATGAGTCTAATAGAAATGATGCAACAATTGATAATGATGCAACCAGCAAAGAGATTAGATATTTGATAAAAATATATCATCAAACAAAAAACAACAAATATTTAACCGCAGCAGAAAACGGCATAAAATATTTGTTGAAGATGCAGTATAAAAATGGAGGATTTCCACAGTTTTATCCCGACTTAAGTTCTTACAGGCACGAGATTACATACAACGACAACGCAATGGTGAATGCAATGAATGTTTTGTATGATGTTTATAAAAGAACAAATGGTTTTGATGTTGTTGATTCAAGTTTTATTAAGTCATCAAAAATTTCAGTGGAAAAGGGTGTTGCCAGTTTGGCGATGGTGTCGCCCAAGACGCAGCCCATTTTGTCGGCCATGAGGTCTTTCAATTGACTGGGTGGAACGTGAATTTCGGGGTACATCTTCAAGTAGCTTTCGATGTCCAGTGCGAACTGCGTGAAGAAATCTTCCTTTTTAGCTTCCCCGGGGCGCGGTTCGTCGTAGGGGCCGCCGAACCAGATGGCGGGCGCGCAATGCGTGACGCCTTCTGTTTGCAGAATAGTATTTTGATACGCCATCGGCAGCGTGAAGGAGAGTGATTCTTTGTGTTGGACGATCATGCGCGAAGCGTTGGTCATGCTGACCCCGGCGCTGAAGGCGTCCAAAACGGCTTCCAAAAAACAGAAGAGCAGCAACGCGACGGCTACGCCGAAGACGGTCAAGCCGGTGCGCAGGGGTTTGCGGAAGAGATTGAGGATCAGCAAGCGCATTTCAATTCGTTCAAAGTTCAAAGTTTAAAATTCACGGATCAAAAGATCGCGCTTAAATGATTGCGCGATTCTCGGCTTCGTTCTTTGTTTCCTTTGAATAGCCGGTCTCCTGGCGGTTTTGATTGACGCGGTGTTTCGCTGTGTAGAGGCGATGGAACTCATCTGCCGTCAATCCCGATGCGAGCGCGAGGCTTGTCAGGAAGTGCATCAAGTCGACGATCTCGACGCGGATGTTCTGCAAGTCGATCTTGTCCTTGCTCCACCATTTCCAGAGGAGACTTTCCTCGACTTCCACGGCTTCAGCTTGCAGCGCGCGAAGGTAGTTGCGCAGCCACAAGTTCGGCAGCCCGTTCGGGCCCAATTCGCTTCGATCAAGTGCGCCTTGGATTGCCGCCATCGTCAGCACTTGGCCATCAGGACCCTTGATGTCCTGCTTCTTGAAGATGCCGTCGTTCAATTCACCTTGCAGTGTGAAAATGTCCTGAAGTTTATCGTTTTCAGCCATCGTTAAGTCATTCCTTTTCATGTACGGGATTAAAATTTATCTTCGACCTTCTCCACTTTGAATTTGTCGAACAACGCGGCGCGGGCTTCGTTCAAAAGCGTGAGGTATACGCGCTCTTCGACTTCTTCGAACGTCACGTCCTGCTTTTCGAGGCACTTGAAAATGTGCCAGCCGTAGGCGCTGCGCACCGGTTCGGAGATTGCGCAGGGCTTGAGTTTCACCGCCGCGTCGATCGCGTCCTTGTCCAGGGGGCGCGCCGGGATCGTGTTCGAGCCGATGCGGCCGATCAAGCCGTTGGCGCGCTTGGTGGTATCGTCGGAATACTTGCGTGCGGTTTCGTCGAAGTTTTCTTTTGCCAGCGCAACCAGACCATCGATCTTCGACTTTGCTTTTCCGAACGCATCTTCGCGCGCGCTGGCGGCGTACGAATTGATTGCCGGATGACCTTCCGCCTGCCACGCTGGGCCGTACGGATGGCCATCGGGGTCGAGCACCTGGATATAAATGTGCGCGATCAGACTTTCGGCGAGTTTGTACTTCGCGGGATTTGCGGCGAATTCGGCTTGCAGGTTTTTCAAACGGATGTTCTGTTTCACGATCAGCGTCGCAAGCGCGTCGAACGTAAAGATGCGGCTCGTCAAATACTGCTCGGGCGTCATGCCGTTTTTTTGGATGATCTGCGTCATGATTGCACGTCCCGGAACGCCGGTCTGCTGTTCTTTCAATCGGCACAGGTAGCTGAAATGGAATTTGCGGTCGTCGTCGTTGAGCGCGAGACCCTTCGATTTGGCGATCGCGCGGACGAGCTTTTCAAGCTTCAATTGGTCGAGGACGTCGACGAGCGTCGTCTTTTGAATCTGGCCTTCGGCTTCGAGGATGTATTGGCGCACTTCATCGCGCGGATACGAACGTGTGCCGATGCGCACGGCTTCGCCCTTGCCGAGTTTGTTCGGATCGGCTTCGACTCCGTTGAGTTGAATGAACTTGTCGACATAAGCGTGTTTGAGCGTCTCGAATTCTTTGGAGTCCGTGCGCTTATCGGTGGCAAGTTTCTTGGCGTTATGAAAGACCTTCATCAATCCCAGATCGACACGCACGGCCCGGCGCAGCGCTTCGACGACGCCGCGCCCGTAGCGACGTTCGATTTCTTCGGGAGTGATTCCGAGAATGCGCGCTTTGGTGGTCAGGATGAGCTTCAGTTCCGCATCGACTTCGCCGTCCGGGACATCGATCTTGGCGTGTTCGACTTCCTGGCGGCGAATCACGTAATCGACGAACGCCTGCAAATACTTGTCCCACGCTTCTTCGACGAGCACGTCCAGAACTTCGCGGCCGTTGATTTCTTCGCCGTTGACGACGCGATAGACGCGGCCTTCCTCAATGTTGACGAGCAAGTCATTGGGTTGCGCAATTTCGGCGCGCAAAAAGGAGGGCACGAGGCATACAGCCGTGACGACACAGAGGAAAAAAGTGTTGCGAAACATGTCGAACCTCCAGAATTCAGTCGGAGTTCGGAGTGAGGAGTTTGGATTAGCGATCGACGCGTTCCTATCAAGCACCCAACTCAAAAACGGCGAATTCCACACTGACGTATGAGTTCGTTATTTTACTCGATTATCGTCCGATAATGAGAGCAAAATAAGCGAATTCGTTTGAGCGGGTGCGTGGTCGCAGTACGTCCATTTTTTCAGAAGGAAAAAACGTTTAAAGCAACTCACATTTGAAAGTACACGCATCTGCTTGCGGAGGGCAAGCAGGCTCTTCGTTGCTCTCGCACGCCGTATCTACTCAATACGGCTTAGCTCGAGCGCCTCGATCCAGCATGCCCGGCGCATCTGCATGTACATTCAAACGTGAATTGCTCTAGCAGCCCGTTGAAAAAGGCTCGCGTGGAAAAATCCGGCGCTTTTTGTCCGGCTCTTCGTTGCGAGCTTCAAGCGTTATCTCCTCTGATAGCGCTTGAAGCTCGACGCCTCGATCCGAACAAAAATCGCTCGGCTTTTTCCATGCGCCCCCTTTTTCAACGGGCTG
>JANXLS010000241.1 GCA_025355035.1 Planctomycetota bacterium
CAGCCCGTTGAAAAACCCGGTTTTACCGCGATCTTCTAGCAGCCCGACAAGCGCAACTATTTTCTTTAGCTGACGCGATTATCTGGCTCTCGATTTGTTTTAAAATCCAGTGCCAGACGTCCTGGCGCGTCCCAGCACCGAAAACAAAGAAAACAAGACTTTTGCCCGCGTTATACAGCTCGCGCGGGCTGCCATAGCCGATCAGTTTGCGGAGTATCAGACTCAGGTTGTGGCCTCCCACATGGATCAGCAACCTTTTTAGTATGTTCTCATGTTCTCTCAAATGCGTGCGTCTCATGCCTCCGGTTTCATAGCAATGCGCGAAGCTTCGTTCCACCAGCTCCGCACGCTTCTTCAGCAGTTCCTTCCCGCGCTTGCCTTGGATTCGTCTGCGGTTGGCATAGACCGCGTCGCGCTCTTCCTGCTTTCCTTCCCAGTTTCGCCGGCCGCGATCAGGCTCGGAAGTATAACTGCGAATCTCATGCTCCTTCAGGGTTACCAGCACATCATTGCTATGATAGCCTTTGTCATTGACTACTTCACTCAACCAGTTGGAATGCAGCTTGTCTTTTGTTTCTGGATTCTGTGATACGGCTTCCAGATTCTCCGCGGCCTCTGAAATCGTTTGCGCGACAGTCTGTGTGTCTCCCAGGCTGGCCGCCTGCAAGGTTACACCCAGGATAGCACCTGTCTTCAGATCCACGGCGTGCTCGGCCTTGTGAGCCAGATGCGTCGAGCCATCTTTCATCTTGGCTATCTTGGCATCGGGGTCGTTGGGATTGAACCAGTCGTCGTTGTCACCTTTGTCTTTGCGCTTCTTGTCCAGTGCAATCAAATCAGCTTTTGTCGGCGTTTCAATCCCTGATGCCCTGGCCAGCTTGGTCAGGAACTCATCGTAGCTTTCACCTGTGTCGCGCCGCACAATACTGCGCATCGCCGCATTGGCTTCCAGTGTCGTGGTGTCAATACCCACTGTCTTGCCGTGCACCAGATCATGCTTGGCAAGCAGCTCCACGATCCAGGTAAAGACCTGCTGATGCGCCTCCAGCTTGAAGCGATGGCGAATCACCGAAAGCGACGAATGATCCGGTGTCGTTTTATGGAAAGGAATACCGAGAAAGGTACGCAGCGAAAGCGAGTCGGCACAGCGCCAGGCAATGCCGCGTTCCGAATCGATGCCTTCGAAGTAACCAATCAAGTGCATACGAAAGTACACGCCGGGCGGAATGCCAGGGCGGCCGCCGTCCTTGTAGTATTCGGCGCAGAGACTTTCAACATAAGCATCAAACTTGCCGGCCTTGAGGAGTTCGTTAAGCTTGGCATAGAAGGGGTGCCCCGGAGATTTCGCCAACACATCGGTCGGCACCCAGAATTCATGCTGCTGTTCCTTTTGCTTGCCCAGAGCCATCGCTTGCCCTCATTGGATTCGAATACTATACTGCCGTCTGTAACAGGTAAAGACAGACAGGGTTTTTCAACGGTCTGTTACGGGAATAACGAAATATAACTAGACTAAAATTCACTGTCAAATACAAAAAAGTCATCAACTTGCTGCGAACGAAAGAGGCGATAGCCATTTCTCAATAACAGTGCGCGCACTAATTCTCTCTTATTTGTATTGTGATTATGCTCCACTGTGACCGCCGAAAATTGGTATTTATTAAAGCAAAAAGTTTTCAGAATATCATATTCGTATCCCTCTACGTCGAGGCTTAGGTAATCAATTTTTTCGGGAGAACCGTAAATACTTAATAGAGATTCCAAAGTTATGCATTCTTTTTTTGTTGCAGTCATCTTATCGCGATTTGCCGTTACCGAGGAAAGAGTAAGATCAACACATTCATAAAACATGAGTTCTCCGTTATGATCACCGAGACATCGAGGATCACAGATACAAGTGCGGTTATTAACAAGTTCTTTAAATGCATTTGTAGATTCCACACATATTCCGTTCCACCCAAAACATTTCTCGAGTACATACGAATTACTGTGCCGAATCCCGTCACTCGCACCTGCTTCGACGAAATACCCACCTCTTTTTCCGTTTGTTATTCCGAGCACCCAAAAGTCTTGGCTAAATTGACTTTTATAATTAGAATGTGGTACGGCAATTTGCCATGAATTTGAAGAAATCAATGTTAGTTTAATTGGCATTTGTTCAAAACGCAGCCAATTGCCATGCCATCCTTCTAGCGCACTTCCCGATAACTTGCACGTCAATCGCCCATCTTCACTTAATATTTCAAGCGAGGGTGCGCCAATTGATTCAAAATTTAGCCTCCAACGCGCTTCGCACCCGGCACTTCCGCAGCC
>JANXLS010000250.1 GCA_025355035.1 Planctomycetota bacterium
TGAGTCGCGCTCGCCGCGACGACGCCGCGGAACGAAACCAAATCCTTCTTGCCCGTCGCGAACATGAACCGGCCGCTGATAAACGTGCTTCCGTAATCACCCGCTTCGAATCCGTTCGTCCCACTCGTCGCTCCAGCGCTCGTGATCGCAATCATGCGCCGCGCGATCACTTTGTTGGCACCGCTCAACGTCTCGTCCTTTGTGATAAAAATTGAAACGCCATCGCCGCTCTGGCCAGGATGATCCTGCTTGCGATTAATCAACTCCACTTTAAACGGATTGTTCGTCAAATTATTCGAATCTGAAAGCACCGACCGTTGCACCCAATCGGCATCGGCTTGCGGAACGCCAACCAAAGGCGCCATGATTCCGGGCGCGTTGATTAATGGATATTCCGCGTTCAATTTCGTCTCGATCGCCTTCACCGTCGTGCCGTTCGCGGTCGGATCTTTTTTCAGCGTCAACGTCTGAACAGCAACGTTGTTCGAATCCACCTGCGGCGGCGTCTGCTGCGGGAACAACATCTGGCTGGGTCGAACAAACCGCGCATCGACTTCAAAGAACCCTCGGCCACCCAACGCGAACAACGTGATCTGATTGAATGGATTGCGAACAATCGTACTCAACTTCGTCACCACGGAATTCAACGGATTCGACAACTGCAATTGAATCGGCGGTGTCGGCGCTGACACGCCGGTGCTGTTGAACGGCTGCCGCGTAATTTTGTCCGTTACCGTGACCAGGATATCAACAACAATGGAATCCGATCCCGCGTAATTCGGAGCAAAATTCTCGAAGCCCACCCCGGGGAAATCGACATTGAACGTGATCACCGTCGGTATCGTGCTCCCCGGCGGCAGACTGCCAGCCGACGTTTCAATGAACGTCGCGTATTTATCGTCGCCCTCCGTGCTCAACTTATATTTCCAAACATAGGTCAGATTGTCGCCGTCAATATCCTTCGCCCCGTTGATTTGAAAAATCACGCTCGACGCCACGTTCTGAGGCGTCGTGACGCCCGCGTTCGGATCACCGAATTGCGGCAACGAAACCGTATCGACCGTCGGCGGCGCATTGACCTGCAGCGTGATCGTCTGCGGAGTCGTCAACGATGTCGTCAACGTGTCGCTGACCACAACCGAAATCACATACGTCCCGGCGACAGGGAAGTTCACCGTCGCGACGCACTGTGTCGCCGGATTCGTTCCCGTCGGTCCGGGCACTTGAGTCAGCACGTTGTTGAACGTCACCGCCGCGGGTCCGGTTGCGGAATAGGTGAAGACCAGCGGTTGCCCGATATTCAACGGTGCGTTGAGATTCGTATCCAAATCAACATCGAACGCCGTAATCGAAAATTTCACGGGCGCGCCGGTCAATGCCACATTCAACGGAATCGATCCCGTCGCGGGTCGCGGACTGACCGCGCCCGTCGCGTCAAATGGCACGAGGACATTGTCGCTTTGAATCTGCGGTTTGTC
>JANXLS010000267.1 GCA_025355035.1 Planctomycetota bacterium
GGTAATTCGATCCGCTTGCCGGTCAACTGGCTCAGCTTCGCACAGAACGCCACGGCGTCATCCCAAGAGACGTTTACAACCGGATTTTGATCGTCCTTAAAGTTGCTGGGATTGGTTCCCATCACCGCTTGATACTGTTCCTGCGTCACCGTGTATTTGCCCATGAAATAGTCCTTCGTGAGCGTCACCTGATGCGCCGGGTTTAAGATACCACCACCCATCGTAAACGTACCCTTCGGGATGCGAACGAGTTCCATCTTCACGCCACTGGGCAGGTTCAGCGTCATCGTCTTGCCGCTGTCGGTTGGAGCGCTCTTGAGGGCCGATGCTTGTTCCGCGCGGATTTTGGCCAATTCCTCTTCCCGCGCCACGCGCCGCACTTCTTCGCGAATCTTCTCCAACTCCTCCGCCGACACCGTAGCCACCGGCTTTGGCGCGGCGGCCTTCGCCAACACCACCTGCCCCAGCACCTGCCCGCGCCGTTCCGGCATCTGCTCGGCTTCCGGATTCTTCCGCTCCAAAACCACCGTTTTCGGGACTTGCCGCGTCACGTAATCTTCCAACAACGGCAGCGTCACTTCGCCGTCCGCGTTCGCACACGCACCTTTCAATCCCGCGATGAAATAGTGGAAGAAGATGCCGTGTTTGAAGACATCGCTCTCGTACGATTTCTGGCCCTTTCCGCAACTGAAGAACGCCACAATCCCGCCCGGCGGATCAGGGATCAGCGGCATCGTCACACTGGCATCGCGCGAAAACCGCGACGTGCGGCACGCGTCCATCACCAAGAGCTTCACATGCGCCAGGCATTTCTTGTCCAGCGCCTCGTACAAGTCATCAATCGCAATCAACGTCTTTTCGTCTTTCAACGACGCTTCCAGCGGGCAGAAGAACGGACGGAATTTGTTCGTCGCCGGGTCTTTCAATTCAATCCCATGCCCCGCAAACGCGATCAATACCGAATCGTTGGGCCGCGCGTTTTTGTTGATGTAATTCAACCAAATGCGAATGTTCTTCGCCGTCGGGCGCAGATTGTCCGTCTGCGTCTTGAAGACATTACTGAGCGTCAACAGATGAATATTCCCCTCCGGATACCCCTGCGCCCGCAATACCTCCGCCAGCTCCTGAGCATCATTCTCCGCATACTGCAACTGCGGCAACTCGGGATCGGTATACTCCTTCACGCCGATCAACAGCGCGTGCTTTTCACCTTCGCCGGCGAGGGCGAAACCGAGACACATCGACAGCAGGAAGGCAAACGGCAAATATGGCTTCGTGGTCTCACGCTCCAAAACAGTCCAAGTGATATCCGATCTCATCCTTGAAACGAATGCTATACACGATTCTTCCGAAATTCCCGAAATAAGATCGTAGGGTGGCACGGAAAACCACAACGAGCCGGAAGCGTAAG
>JANXLS010000280.1 GCA_025355035.1 Planctomycetota bacterium
CTTGCGGGGGTCTTGATTTCGCAGGGGCGCGATCAAGTGATGACAAAGGTGCTGACAAGCCAGGCGAATTTAAAGCTTTATTTCGGCAATGGACGTAATGTGAGCGATACGATTCAGTTCATTGTTCCATACACGCTTTCAATTGCGCTGCTGCCATTCTTCTGCGATCTATCGGCGCGGGCGGATAACGTTCGGTTGGGCGCGGTGCTGACGCAGATCATTCGGATTTTGATTTGGGTATTCGTGCCGGTGGGGATTGTGCTGGCTGCCGCGTCGTTGCCGATGGCTCGGATTTTGTATGAGGGACCGAAGTATAAAGCGCCGGAGGCGCTCGGATTGACGGCGCATGTGTCGCAATTGTATGCGATGCAACTTCCGTTTGCGGCGATTGAGATGATGGTGATGCAGGCGTTCTTTTCGAGCAAGCGGGTCATCGCTCCGACGATTGTGGGGTTTGTGTTTTCGGCGCTGTCGGCTGGGATTTCGTATTTCTGCGTGACGTATGGTTACGTGACGACGCCCATGGGAATTTTGACGTTGGTGGGGTTGAGTTTGGTCGTCGCGCGCATTTTAAAATCGTTGATTTTGGTTGCGATGTTGCGGTGGAACGTTCCGGTGCTGCCGGTGGTGGAGACGACAGGATTTGTGGTGCGGCTGCTCATTGCGGGGGCTGCTGCTGCGGTCGCTGCGTTTGGGGCGGGACGATTGAATTTCGGCGATGGACGACCGCGCCAAATCGCTCTGGCAGGTGTGATCGCTCTGGCAGGGTTCACGGTTTTTTTAGCGACGTCGCTAGTTCTCAAAATGGATGAGCCGAAGGAATTTTGGCATTGGACGATGGAGAAAGTTAAGCGCCGGAAAAAGAACTAACGGCTATTTGTCATTTGGCATTTGTGATTTGACATGTGTCGTTTTAACAGCAACCTTTGCGCGCGACGTTTTGAAAATGCAAAATGACAAATGACAAATATCAAATGACCCCTGAGCCGTTCAAACAACGACGACTCTGCTATGTTTGCGAAGCGACGCAAGGGGGTGTGCGCAAGCATGTGCGGGATTTGCTGCGCGTGTTTTTGCGATCGGAAGAAGGGTTTGAGATTCTCGGCGTTTTTGGGGATCGGGGCGAGGTGGGGTTTCGCGAGGAGATTGATGCGCTCGCGACACAGTATTCGAACTTCTCGTTTGAGATTGTACCGGAACTACAGCGTTTGGTGAACCCGTGGCGCGATCTGTTGGCGCTTTCGCAGGTCAAAAGCATTCTTTCGAAATTCAAGCCGGACATCGTTCATACGCACAGCGCGAAGGCGGGGTTTATCGGGCGGACGGCGGCTCGGGCGCTGAAGGTGCCGACGATTCTTCACACACCGCATGTGTTTCCGTTTCAATGGACGAGCGGGTTGCGGGGGCGGATGTATTTGACGCTGGAGCGCCACGCGGCGGCCGGTCCCGGGTCGATTGTGTGCGTGAGTGAGAGCCAGCGAGGCGATGCGCTGCGGCGCAGGTTGTGCGATCCGTCGAAGCTTGTGGTGATCCGGAATGCAATTGAGCGTCACGATGTTGGGGCGACGGATCGCGCTTTGGCCCGTGCGAAATTGGGGTTGCCTGCTGACGCGTCGGTTGCCGGGATGGTGGCGCGGTTGGCTCCGCAAAAAGGGGTGGGGGTGTTTGCTCGGGCGGCGGCGGAAGCGTTGCGCGCGCGGCCGGAGACGATTTTTGTACTCGTGGGCGGTGGGCCGCTGGAAGACGAATTGCGGGAGCGGCTGTCGGCGTTGAATGTTCCGCCGGAGCGGTTTCGGATTCTGGGGCATCGCGAGGACGCGGAGGAATTGTATCCGGCGTTTGACGTGATGGTGTTGTCGAGCTTGTACGAAGGGCTGCCCTATGTGTTGCTGGAAGCGATGGCGCGCGGGGTGCCGGTTGTAGCGACGGACGTGCTGGGCTCGCGGGATGTTGTGGCGGATGGCGAGACGGGGTTGCTGGCGCGGGTGAACGATCCGGCGGATATTGCGGCGAAGATCGTGGCGATGTTGAACGATCCGGACAAATTAAAACGCTTCGGCGACGCGTCTAAGAAGCGCGCAACAGAGGCGTTTTCGTTCGATGAATTCGTGCGGAAACATCGCGAGTTGTATTGTGGTGCAGGCGTCCCGCCTGCACCACAAATTTAATTCTTAGCTGAAC
>JANXLS010000305.1 GCA_025355035.1 Planctomycetota bacterium
TCCGTTGAGTTGATCCGCTCGCACAAAGAACGCGTTTGGTCCCAAATCGGCGCAACCGACCAGCACGTAGCCCTTCTTTTTTGCCAGCTTTGTCAACGCTGCAAGTGACGCTCCGCAATACAATCGCGGATGTTTTTCGCCTGCGCAAAAGTCGGCTTTGTAGGGGATCGTCACCGCTCGATCGGGTCCGAACACCGCGCTGTATTCGACGACGACCAAACGCGGTCTGAAATCAGAGAGAGCCTCCCAAATCCAATAGTCGTTGCCGTCAATATCCAACGAGAAGAGATCCGCTTCCAGATGCGCGTTCGAATTCTTCAACAGCCCGGCCACATTCTCGCGCGTCACAAACGACTGTTTCACCGTCACGCCCGGATAACAAACATAGTTCCGTTGAGCGGCCGCGGCGTCCGCCGTACTGCCTTCGATCAAGACTCCGCCCCAGCCGAAATTGAACGTCAGGTTCGCCGTGTTGCACTCCATCCCGTTCTGAATGCCGATCTCGACAAATGAGCGGTTTGTCACGCCAATCTGGCTGAGGACATGCAGTATGTGGCCATCCTCGCCCTGCATAGAATTAATGCTGAGTCCCGTCGTCCCAAATCCCGGCGCGAGGATGCCCGAATCCTTATACGCCTGCCGTTGCAGCAATCTCAAAATCATCTGCTGATTGCGCTCGATGCGATTCATCCGCTTCTCGAACGCCTTGTCCGGCATTTTTTGTCCGAAGAGTTTCTGCAGAAAGGTGCGCTTTTTCATGCCTAAAATCTAACCGCTCTTGAATCGAAATAAATGCCCTTTTTCGCCGGCACGATGAGTCCTATTCGTCCCGCAATCTCGATTGTTTTGTCAGCCCTTTCGCTGTATCGTGGCGCAGAAAAACACTTCTGAGTAAACGGTTACACAATGTCTTCAACCCGTTCTTGAAAGGATGGCCCATGCTCAAGAAAATTCTGATCGGTCTCGCTGCGATTCTCGTGATCTTCGTGATCATCGTCGCGCTTCAACCCAACTCGTTCAATGTCGCGCGGTCCATCACGATCAACGCCGACCCCGCCACCGTCTACGCGCAGGTGAGCGACTTCAAAGCGTGGTCCGCCTGGTCGCCGTGGGAAAAACTCGACCCAAAGATGCAGCGCGCCTACGAAGGTCCGACATCTGGCACCGGCGCGATCTACAAATGGTCGTCGACGAACGACAAAGTTGGTACCGGCGTCATGACGATGACCGAAAGCAACCCCAACGAATTCGTCAAAATCCGACTCGAATTCACGAAGCCATTCGAAGGCGACAACACCGCCGAATTCACGCTTAAGGCCGCCGGAGCTCAAACGGTTGTGACGTGGAGCATGTACGGCCCGAACTGCGTCATCGCTAAAGTCATGAGCGTCTTTTGCAGCATGGACAAAATGATCGGCGGCGAATTCGAAAAAGGTCTCGCCAACTTGAAAAGCGTCGCCGAAGCGACGAAGTCAAAGTAAAGAAGCAATCTCAACCCGTTTTACCCCAAGGAATGAACATGAAAATCAATCCCTATCTCTGCTTCAACGGCACGTGCGAAGCCGCGTTCAACTTTTACCACAAAGTACTTGGCGGCCAAAACGTGATGATGCTCAAAGCCGGCGATTCCGCCATGGCCAGCACGATGCCGGTTGAAATGCATAACCGCATCATGCACGCCCGCCTGATCGTCAATGACAACGTCCTCATGGGCAGCGACGCTTCACCGGAATGCTTCAAGGAATCCGCCGGGCTCTGCATCAACATCAGCTACGACGATCCGACAGAAGCCGAGCGCGTTTTCTGTGCGCTGTCGGAAAACGGGAAAGTAACGATGCCGATTCAGGAAACTTTCTGGGCCATACGCTTCGGCATGTTCACGGACCAATTCGGAATTCCGTGGATGATCAATTGCGAAAAGTCGCAGTAACAATTAAACGCGGATCGGAACACGGATCAACACCCATGAACGCAGATGATTTCGAATTCTCATCT
>JANXLS010000317.1 GCA_025355035.1 Planctomycetota bacterium
CAAACAGCAATCAATGCGTCCAGCGCGCTCTTCCGCGTCGTCGAACCGTCGAGGCTAAGACGTTCTATAATAAACGGGAGCGCAAGCGTCGAATTCCACTCGACGAGATCGTCTTCACCAAACATAGATTCCGTCTTGGAATTCGCCAGAAATGGAGCACACGTCACAATCCCAATTCCGCCCGGCATTGTGCGCAAGGTTGTCGTGAGCTTGCGACGATCCTCGTATCCTTCCGCATGCGGCAACGCTCGCGCCGCCGCTTCGGCCGCTTCGCGTCGGGCATCTTCACTCAGTTTCGATCTGGCACTTTTCCACCACGTTTGAAATTCGTCGATGTCGCGAACGGGTTTCAGTGCGATTCGTTTCAGAGCAGAAAACGCATGATCCCGCTGGTCGGAAAGTCGATCCTGCGCAATTTCAATGAGCGTCGGAATACTTTCGTTGGGAGCAATAGCCATGCTTGAATCGATGGCTTCCGCCGCAATTTTTTCGTTCGCCATCCGTGCGATTTCAAGAAGGGCACGGCTGATTTTTGCGGTGTCGCCAAACATGCCGCCAGATCGTGCCAAAGCCAGCACGTCAAACGCTGCAATTTCAGCTTTGACTTGCTCAGAATCAGGCGTCCCGCTGCCGGCTGTCGTTGCTCTCGCTGTTGCCGCCACGTTCTTGCGCACCCACTCCAGTAGCGCTGGGATCGAATCCGCATCGCGTCGTCGGGCAAGAACTCTGGCTGCTTCTCGCGCGACAGATTTCTTTTCGTCCTTCAACAGCGAGCGCAGCGCTCCGAAGGCATTTTGCGATCCGACTTTGCCGAGCGCCTCGATCGCCCGCAAACGGAGCTTTAACAGTTTGTCTTTCGACGCGTCCAACAGAATCGGAAGCGCTTCGTCATCACGAAATGACCCGGCCATTTCGACTGCCAAGTAACGCGCTTCAATCTCCCCCTGATCCCACAATCCGCGAAGATACTTCCCCGAAGTCGCTGGAGTCTTGCCCGAAGCGTTCTTCTCAATCAGCAGTGAAAGGCCCTGCTCAAATGCCGCCGCTTTAACTGGAAAGCGAACAGGCGGATCCCCGAACGCGGTCATGACACCTTCAGGCGTTACGATAAATCGCGGAGTGGCTGGGGTGAGCGGGACAAAGACGTCGGGGCGTTCCGTTTTCGACAGGAACATATAGATGCGCGTACCGACAAACATACTGTGATGAACGGTGTCCCAGTTGAAACTGTTGAAGCCTTCCAATTCGATGACTTTAGGCGCTTCGCCTTTCAGGATTTTCTTGATGAGTCCGACGGCGCGAAACGTTCCCCCGGCGAGGATTTCCACTTCGGCGATCACGTCTGACGCAACGACGGCCACTTCGTATCCGGGATCGGGCGGTGCTTCGACCGTTGCCGCGCGAGCGCTCGCGAGCATCCACGGTGCGAGCACCACGACGAGCCCGACGATACTGCTGAGCCCGAAACGAGAGGCGCGAGATATCGTGTTGTTCATTATGGCAATCCGTTCCGTTTGCGTAAGAACCATTCGCCGCAAAGCAGGCCGATGATCAGCGCGAAAATCCAGGGTCGATCCCACAGATCGACGTCACGGTGCTTGATGATTTTGTGTGTCGCTTCGCGCAAGCTTTTTGGAAGATCAGCGACTTTTTCGATCGGGAAATATTTTCCGCCGCTCTTTTCGGCGAGCATCTTCAAAAGCCCAACGTTCTGCCCTGTCTGACGCATTTCAGCCGTTGCAGGCCGGATTTGAAGGATCGCTTTGTCGCGGCCAAGTTCGTCTTTTCCGAGCGTCGCGACCGCCTCGATTTCGTAGCGCCCCACCCCGTTAAGTTCCAATTTGCGTTCGAAAATGCCAGGCTCTTCGTATTTCGGAAAGACCGTCGCCTGCCGCGTC
>JANXLS010000335.1 GCA_025355035.1 Planctomycetota bacterium
GTTGAAGAGAAATTGCGCGGAGACCGCCACGATCAAGCCGTTCAAGTCGCGGGTGCCGACATTGAAAAGAAGCTGCAGGCTCTGATTGAGAAATTAGAGAAGGGGTGAAACAGCTGCGGAAAATCTTCCAGTTCGGAAGAAAAAAAGCAGCAGCAGCAGCAGGGGAAAGACGGCCAGGATAAGAAGGAATCCAAAACTGGGTTGCAGGACTCGAAACCCGGCGGTGCAGTCCCCCATGGCGCGACAAACGCGGCTATGGTCACCGGATCGATGGATGCCTGGGCCAAACTGCCGCCTGCTCAGCGAGAAGAACTGTTGCAGGCATTCAGTCAGGATATGCCGGCTCGCTGGCGCAAACGACTTGAAGCTTATTTTCTATCGGTGAACGCTGAAGAAAATAAAGAATCCGATAAATAAATGAACCCGACAAAGAGCCGAACTCAGTTCGGCTCTTTTCACAAACGCGATGCCCCGTCGAGCCCGATTTAGCTCGTGTGCTCTATTTAAAGGCTCGTTTTGAAGTCCGTTAAATTCGGACGAGCACGAAGTGTTTCAACAATCTTGACTTGCGGAAAAAATCAGATTCTGCTCTCATTCCCGGACATCGAAGAAACCTTCTGAGGAATTCGTCCAATGACGCCAGGCAGCATCGCTCCCGTTTCGCCACCTTTTAATATCAATCTCAATCGCCGCCGGTTTATACAGACCGCGTCCGCCGCTCTCGCAGCCACCTGTTTGGGCGCGTATGCGAAGGACGAAAAGGTGCGGCGGGTCGGTTTGATCGGGGCGGGGTGGTACGGCAAGAGCGACTTGTGTCGACTTATTCAAGTCTCACCGGTCGAAGTGGTATCGATCTGCGACGTCGATAAAAACATGTTGAAGGGCGCGACCGATTTGATCGCCGAGCGGCAAAAATCGAAGAAGTCGCCGCGATCGTACACCGACTATCGCGAGATGCTGCGCGAGAAAGATCTGGACCTCGTGTTGATCGGAACACCCGATCATTGGCATGCGTTGCAGATGATTTCGGCCGTCGAGGCAGGTGCGGACGTGTACGTCCAAAAACCGATCAGCGTCGATATTGCCGAAGGCGAATCGATGGTCGCTGCCGCGCGCAAACACAACCGCATCGTTCAGGTTGGGACGCAGCGGAAGAGCACGCCGCATTTGGTCGACGCGAAGAAGCAGATCATTGATGCCGGGTTGCTCGGCAAAATTGCGCACGTGGAAATGTGCTGTTACTTCCACATGCGGGCAAACGGCAATCCACCGGTTGAAGCTGTGCCGGATTTTTTGGACTACGAAATGTGGACGGGGCCTGCCCCGCTGCGCCCGTACGACGGCATTCCGCACAAGCGTTGGTGGCGAACGTTCACGGAGTACGGCAATGGCATTGTCGGCGACATGTGCGTCCATATGCTCGACACCGCGCGATGGATGTTGGGACTGGGCTGGCCGAAGCGTGTCACGTCCAACGGCGGCATTTGGGTGCAGAAGGAAGGGAAGTCGAATATCAGCGATACTCAAACGGCGACGTTTGAATTCGATGAATTGAATGCCGTATGGACGCACCGATCCTGGGGCAATCCGCCCGATCCGGATTATCCGTGGGCGGTGATCATTAACGGCGAAAAAGGCATGCTGAAAGCCAGTACGATGCGCGCGGATTTTATACCAGTCGACAAGAGCCAGAAGCCGATCCATTTCGAATGTCTTTTTGAGCGCGAACAGTATCCGGAAGATGTCACCGAGAAAGACAACGAATTGAATGCTGCCCCGGCGACGCGGCAGCATATGCGCGATTTCCTGAACGCCGTCGACAAGCGAACGATGCCGATTGCGGACATTGAGCAAGGTCACATTTCGACTGCGAGTTGCATCCTGGCAAACATGGCGATGAAATTAGGCCGGCCGCTTTCGTATGATCCGAAAACGCGCAAAGTCGTTGGCGACGATCAGGCGAATCAATTGCTGCGCCGGCCTTATCGCAAGCCTTGGGAACGTCCGGCTGATCCGGCTTAACGCGCGGCGCATCCCTGTCAAATCAGCATTGTCGAACCGCTACTTTTTGCCCCGGGACAAACGCAATCCATCCAGCGCGACGTAAACGACGGGCGTCGTGAAGAGAGTCAGAAGTTGACTCATCAACAATCCGCCGACAATTGCAACGCCAAGCGGACGTCGCAATTCGGATCCGAATCCTCGTCCCAGCGCGAGCGGCAGCGCTCCGAGCAACGCGGCAAGTGTCGTCATGATGATCGGGCGGAAACGCAACAGGCAGGCTTCGCGAATGGCTTCGGCGGCGTTCTTGCCGTGGCTGCGTTCGACTTCGAGCGCGAAATCAATCATCATGATCGCGTTCTTTTTCACGATGCCGATCAGCAGAATAATTCCGATCAAGCTCATCACATCCAACGGATAATTGAACGCCATCAACGCCAACAACGCTCCGATTCCGGCAGATGGAATCGTCGATAGAATGGTTAAGGGGTGGATCAGGCTCTCGTACAAAACGCCCAGAATGATGTAGACCGCCAGCAGCGAGGTGAGAATCAAAAGTGCCATCGCCGGGACCGTTTCCTGGAATGCCTGCGCAGTTCCCTGAAAGCTGGCCTTCAACGATTCCGGCGGATCCAATTCGCGCGTGACCGCTTCTATTTTGTCCGTCGCGACACTGAGTGGAACCCCCGGCGCAAGCCCGAAGGAAACCGTGATCGCCGGAAATTGTCCTTGGTGTGTGATCGCCAGCGGGCGCGTGGTGCGTTCAAATTTGGCTACATCGCGCAACGAAATCGGATGGCCCGACGCGTGCGAATTGACGTAGACATGGTCGAGCGACGACGGATCGTTTAGCAACTCTGGATCGACTTCGAGCACGACGCGATGCTGATCGATGTTTGTGTACATGATCGAAACCTGGCGTTGTCCGAACGCATTGTACAGCGCCGCATCGATGTCGCTGACATCCACACCCAATCGCGAAGCTGCATCGCGATTGATCACCAGTCGAATTTCGAGGCCGCCGCCGGTTTGATCGGTCGAGACGCCGACCAATTCGTCCATCGTCTTGAGTCGTTCAACGAGTCGAGCCGCGAACGTGTTGAGTTCGGAGATGTTGACGTCGCAGAGCGCATATTGAAATGCGCGCTTGGAGAAACGTCCACCGACGGAGATGTCCTGGATCGGACGCGGACTGAACGAAACGCCTTTCACATCGGAGGCCGCTTTCTCCAATGCCACCGCGACTTGATCGGCCGTGTGAGTCCGTTGATCCAATGATTTTAAGACGACAAACAGACGGCCTTGGTTGGTCGACGAACCCATAAACGACATCATCGCGTCGACATCGGGATTTTCAAAAACGATGGCGCCGAGGCGTTCCTGCAATTTCACCATCGCAGTGAACGACGTGTCGGCGGGCGCTTCGGTCATGATCTGAATGCGGCCGCTGTCCTGCTGCGGGAAAAAACCTTTTGGAACAATGACATAGAGATAAACGGTCAATGCCACAGTCGCAATCGTCATCCATAACGTCAATGCGCGATGGCGCAAGACGGCGTCCAGCGCCCGAGCGTAGAGTTTTAGAACGGCGCCGAACACCGCGTCGCTGCCGCGCTCGACCCAGCCGCGACGGTGCTCCATTCCCCGCCCAACGCGGGCCAGATGCGCGCAGATCATTGGCGTAACCGTCAGCGAAACCACCGCCGAAATTCCGATGGCGATGCTGAGTGTCACGGCAAATTCACGGAACATGCGTCCAACCAAACCGCCCATAAAAAGGAGCGGAATAAAGACCGCGATCAAGGAAATGCTGATGGAAAGAACGGTGAAACCAATCTGTCGCGAGCCGATGATTGCGGCGTGAAGCGGCGTGTCGCCGTGCTCGTGACGGCGCGAAATATTCTCGATCATCACGATGGCATCATCGACGACGAATCCTACGGCGACGGTCAGCGCCATCAGCGACAGGTTGTCGATGTTGAATTTGCAGAGATACATCCCAGCGCATGTCCCGGCCAGCGAGAGCGGGATCGCCGACGCCGCCGCCAGGGTGCTCCACACGCGTCCGAGCGAGAGAAAAACAATACCGACGACCAGAGCGACCGTGATGATCAACGCCATTTCGATATCGTCAATCGATGCGCGAATCGAACCTGTGCGCTCAGCGAGAATGTCGACGTTGATCGCGGGCGGCACCCATTTCCGTAACTGCGGCATCATGGCTTTGATTGCGTCGACAGTCTCGATGACATTGGCGTTGGGTTGCTTGCTGATGAACAGGAGGATGGCGCGCTCGTTGTTTGCCCACGCGAATTGGTGTCGATCCACGATGTCATCGACGACATTCGCGACATCGCACAGGCGAACGAGGGTGCCGTTTTTGTTTTTTACGACGAGCGTTCGGTACACATCCGCTGAAT